>DNNT01000192.1 GCA_003497545.1 Arenimonas sp.
CAGGACTCGAACCTGGAACCAAGGGATTCGCGTATCCCGGGGATTTCCCCCCGGCGCGGACTATCTCTTCACCCTCCGCTTGCGCGGGTGGGGTGCGGGACGCTCGAGCCTGTTATCAAGGGCGCTATAGCCCCCAGGTAGTCTCTGCACCTTCCGGCGGTGTACCGCCGGCTTGGCTCAGGGTTACCACCGGCCGAACCGCTGAGGCTTCCCTGAATTCATCCCGTTCCCGCACGCCCCTTACGGAGCGGCGGCACCTTTCGATGAGTCCCCTGCTCTAACCATTGAGCTATAGGCCCTTTGTGACCCGGCAATGATAGGGCCGGGCGCTTGTAATGCGCCAGCGAGCCCGGACTCCTAGCTGCGCAGGTCGGTTGAAGTCACCGGCTCGATCGCATGCGCAAGCTCCTCGGGTATCTCCCCCTCCGCCCGCAGCTGCCCTTCCCACTTCGACACCACCGCGGTGGCCACGCTGTTGCCGATGACGTTGGTGGCCGAGCGCGCCATGTCCAGGAAGTGGTCGATGCCGAGCAGGAGCAGCAGGCCCGCCTCGGGCAGGTTGAACTGCGCCAGCGTGGCCGCGATCACCACCAGCGACGCGCGCGGCACGCCGGCGATGCCCTTGGAGGTGACCATCAGCACCAGCAGCATCACCAGCTGCTGGCCCAGGCTAAGCTCGATGCCGTAGGCCTGGGCGATGAACATCACCGCGAAGGTGCAGTACATCATCGAGCCGTCGAGGTTGAACGAATAGCCCAGCGGCAGCACGAACGAAGTGACGCGGTTGCTGCAGCCGAACTTCTCCAGCTGCGCCAGCGTGCGCGGGTAGGCGGCTTCGGAAGAAGCGGTGGCGAAGGCCAGCAGCACCGGTTCGCGCACCGAGCGGAACAGGCCCACGGCGCGCCGCCCCAGCACCGCCGAGGCGGCCAGGAACAGCAGCACCCACAGCGCCAGGATGCCCAGGTAGAACTCGCCCATGAACTTGCCGTACACCGCCAGCACGCCCAGGCCGCTCTTGGCGATGGCGGCGGAAACCGCGGCGAACACCGCGAACGGCGCCGCCCACATCACCAGCATGGTGACCTTGAGCATCACGTAGGACAGGCCCTCGAGCGCGTCCACCAGCACCTTGGCCTTGTCGCCCACGCCGGCGCAGGCCACGCCGAAGAAGACCGAGAACACCACGATCTGCAGGATCTCGTTGCGCGCCATCGCGTCGGCGATGGAGGACGGCACCAGGTGGGTCACGAACTCCTGCAGGCTCAGGCCCGAGGCAGGCACGCCCGAGCTGGCGGCGATGTCGGGCAGCGCGATGCCCAGGTTCACGCCCGGCTGCAGCAGGTTCACCAGCAGCAGGCCCAGGCCCAGCGACATCAGCGAGGCCGCCATGAACCAGGCCATGGATTTCAGGCCAACGCGCCCCACCGCGCCCAGGTCGCCCATCTTGGCGATGCCCACCGCCAGGGTGGCGAACACCAGCGGGCCGATGATCATCTTGATCAGGCGCAGGAAGGTGGTGGTGACGACGCCGAAGCCCGAGACCCAGGGCGCGGTGTCGTCGACGGTGAAGTTCAGGGTGGTGCCGACGACGACGCCCAGCACCAGCGCGGCCAGGATCCACCAGGTCAGTTTGTTTCCGCTTGCCATTCCATGGGCTCCAACGAAAGAGGCCCCGCGTTTGCGGGGCCCCTCAAGCGTAACACCGGCGCGGGCTTACTCGAGGTCGAGGAAGGACCGCAGCTGCTCCGACCGGGTCGGGTGGCGCAGCTTGCGCAGGGCCTTGGCCTCGATCTGGCGGATGCGCTCGCGGGTGACGTCGAACTGCTTGCCCACTTCCTCGAGGGTGTGGTCGGTGTTCATGTCGATGCCGAAACGCATGCGCAGCACCTTGGCCTCGCGCGGGGTGAGGCCGGCCAGCACGTCGCGCACGGTCTCCATCAGGCCGAGGTTGGTGGTGGCTTCGATCGGGGACTCGATGCTGGTGTCCTCGATGAAGTCGCCCAGGTGGCTGTCCTCGTCGTCGCCGATCGGGGTCTCCATCGAAATGGGTTCCTTGGCGATCTTGAGCACCTTGCGGATCTTGTCCTCCGGCATCTCCATCTTCTTGGCCAGCTCTTCCGGGGTCGGTTCACGGCCCATTTCCTGCAGCATCTGGCGGGAAATGCGGTTGAGCTTGTTGATGGTCTCGATCATGTGCACCGGGATGCGGATGGTGCGCGCCTGGTCGGCGATCGAGCGGGTGATGGCCTGGCGGATCCACCAGGTGGCGTACGTGGAGAACTTGTAACCGCGGCGGTATTCGAACTTGTCCACGGCCTTCATCAGGCCGATGTTGCCTTCCTGGATCAGGTCGAGGAACTGCAGGCCGCGGTTGGTGTACTTCTTGGCGATGGAAATCACGAGGCGCAGGTTGGCCTCGACCATTTCCTTCTTGGCCTTGCGGGCCTTGGCCTCGCCATAGGCCATGGCGCGGTTGATTTCCTTGATGTCCGGCAGCGACAGGAACAGCGAGTCCTCGATGCCGACCAGCTTCTGCTGCTCGGCCACGATGTCGTCCTTGAACTCGCGCATGCCGGACGACCACTTCTGCTTGCGGCGGATGACGTCGTCGGCCCAGTCGAGGTTGATCTCGTTGCCCGGCCAGGCGCGCAGGAAGTCCTTGCGCGGCATCTTGGCGCTGCGCACGCAGATGTCGAGGATCTTGCGCTCGTGTTCCTTGATGGCGTTGACCACTTCGCGCAGCTTGCGCACGAAGGCGTCCATCAGCGCCAGCGGCAGCTTCAGGCGCAGGAACTCGGCCGCCATTTCCTCGCGGGCCTTGATGGTCTTCTTGTCGGCCGCGCCGTACTTGGCGTGCGTCTTCTGGAACTTGGTGTACAGGGCCTTGAGCGCGTCCATGCGGCGGCCGACCTCGGCCGGGTCCGGACCGGTGTCGACGGCGGCGGTTTCCTCGCCGTCCTCGCCCGCGGGCTCTTCGTCTTCCTCGATCTCCGCGTCTTCGTCGATCACGGCCTCGGGGATGACTTCCTCGGGCTCCTCGATGTCGAGGAAGCCGACCACGACCTCGTTCAGGCGCTTCTTGCCCTCGAGGTGCTGGTCGTAGTCCTCCAGCAGCAGCTGGATGGACCAGGGGAAGCTGGCCAGCGAGGCGTGGACCTGGTTCAGGCCTTCCTCGATGCGCTTGGCGATGGCGATCTCGCCTTCGCGGGTGAGCAGCTCGACCGAGCCCATCTCGCGCATGTACATGCGCACCGGGTCGGTGGTGCGACCACCCTCGGTGTCGAGCGCGGTCAGCGCGGCGGCGGCCTCTTCGGCGGCGGTGTCGTCCGAATCGCGGGTGGACGAGGAATCGGACAGCAGCAGGGTCTCGGCATCGGGCGCGACTTCGTGCACCTCGATGCCCATGCCGTTGATCATGCCGATGATGTCTTCGATCTGCTCCGGATCGACGATGTCGTCGGGCAGGTGATCGTTGACCTCGGCATAGGTCAGATAACCCTGCTCGAGGCCCTTGCTGATCAGCTGCTTGATTTCGGACTGCTGAGCCGGACGATCGTTGGCCATGAAAACTGTCCCGAGACTGGGAAAATGGAACCGCGCAGTATACAGGAGCCCGCCCCGCCTAGCTATCTGTTTGACAGAAAAGGGGTTTTTAGGGGCTAGGACTGCAGCCGGAAGGTGACCGGGCCGTCATTGACCAGGCTGACCATCATGTGGGCGCCGAAGCGGCCGGTTTCAACCCGGGGGTGGCGTTCCCGGCACAGGGCCACCAGGCGGTCGAAGCCGCGGCGGCCGGCTTCGGGGTCGGCGGCGCTGGTGAAGCTGGGGCGCAGGCCGCTGCGGGTGTCGGCGGCCAGGGTGAACTGGCTGACCAGCAGCAGGCCGCCGCCGATGTCGGCCAGCGAACGGTTCATGCGGCCGGCCTCGTCGCCGAACACCCGGTAGGCCAGCAGCCGGCCGGCCATCTTTTCGATGCGGGCCTCGTCGTCGCCGGGCTCCACCGCCACCAGGGCCAGCAGGCCGGGGCCGATGGCGCCCACGACGTCGCCGTCCACGCGGACGCTGGCTTCGGTGACGCGCTGGATTAGGGCGATCATGCCGTCATGGTCGCCGCGGCCGCGCGCGGCGGTCCNNTCAACGCCATCGGCGCGGCCGGGGCCATCCCTTACACTCCGGCGATGCCCGCCGTTCCCTTCGCCAGCCGACTGATGTTCGCCGCCGCCTGGCTCACGGGCCGCCTGCCGCTGGGCCTGCAGCGTGCGCTGGGCGCGGCGCTGGGCAGCCTGGCCTGGCGCGCCAACGGCCGCGAGCCGAAGGTGGCGCGCCGCAATCTCGAGTTGGTGGCACCGCAGCTGCCCGCCGCCGAACGCGAGGACCTGGTGCGCGAGGTGATGCGCGAAACCGGCCGCAACGCCATGGAAACCCTGCGCATCTGGACCCGCCCGCGCGCCGACAACCTGCGCCTGGTNNGGCCCTGCTGGAGCAGGCCGTGGCCGCCGGCCGCGGCGTCATCATCGCCGCGCCGCACTACGGCAGCTGGGAGCTGCTGGTGGAATTCATGGCCGCGCGCGGCCCCTTCAGCCTGGTCTACCGGGTGCCGGAAACGGCCACCGGCGACGGCTTCCTGCGCCTGGCCCGCGGCGGCGAAAACATCCGCCTGGTGCCGGCCGAGGCCAACGCGATGCGCCCCCTGTGGCGCGCGCTGCAGGCCGGCGAAGTGGTGGGCATCACGCCCGTCCAGCAGCCCAAGCTCGGCGGCGGCGAGAANNCGCTGCCCTTACCCTGAGCCTGATTCCCAAGTTGGCCGCGCGAACCGGCGCCGCGGTCCTGGTGGGCTACGCCGAACGCGACGCCGATGGCGATTACGTGGTGCGCTTCGAGCCGGCGATGGCCGCGATCGCCGCCGACGACGTGGTGGCGGCCACCACCGCCATGAACGCGGCGGTCGAGGCCGTCGCACGTCGTGACTTCCGCCAGTACCAGTGGACCTACAAGCGCTTCACGATCCGGCCACCGGGCTCGGGTGAAGAAAGCCCCTACGAACGCCGCCGGAGGAAGCCGCGATGACCGACCCCCTGTCCACGCCCGCCCCATTCGCCGACGGCGGCTGGCAGTCGCTGCCGCCCGCGGCGCGGCGCGTGGCCGGCATCACCGGGGCGATCGCCGGGCTGGTGGTCGGCACACTGGTGGCGGTGCCCGTGGCGGTGGCGGTGGACGCCGGCCTGGCCCTGAAGCTCGCGCTGGGCGCGGCGCTGTGGCTGGCATTGCCGGTACTGGCGCTGGTTTGGGCGCGCGTGCGCTGGCGCCGCACCACCTGGCGCCTCGACGAACGCGGCCTGCAGGTGCGCCGCGGCGTGCTGTGGCGCAAGGAAGTGCTGGTGCCGCGCAGCCGCGTGCAGCACCTGGACCTGGAGCGCGGCCCGATCGAGCGCCACTTCGGCCTGGCCACGCTGGTGGTGCATACCGCCGGCACCCGCATGCACGCGCTGCGCCAGTCGGGCTTCTTCGACGCCGACGCCATGGCCCTGCGCGACGCCCTGCTGCCCGAGGCCGACCGCCATGACGACAGCCTCTGACGAACTCGCGGGCGGCGCCGAGCGCCGGCTGCACCCGCTGTCATGGCTGTTCGTGCTGCTGCTGCAGCTCAAGAGCTTCGCGCTGCCGCTGCTGGTGCTGCTGTTCACCGGGCGCGGCAACTCCTGGGAACTGTGGGGCCTGGCCGGCGCGGGCGTGCTGGTGCTGGTGTCGCTGGCGCAGTACTTCACCTTCCGGTTCCGCGTGGAGCGCGACGGACTGGTCATCCGCAGCGGCCTGCTGCAGAAAAGCTTGCGCCACATCCCCTTCCACCGCGTGCACAACGTGGCACTGCACCAGTCGCTGCTGCACCGGCTGGCGGGCGTGGCCGAGGTGCGGCTCGAATCCGCCGGCGGCATGAAGCCCGAGGCGGAGATGCGTGTGCTGTCGCTGGCCGACGCGCACGCGCTCGAAGAGCTGGTGCGTGCCCACGGCCACGGCGCCGCGCCCGCAGCCGCCGGCGAAGCCGCGGCGCCGCTGCCGGAAAGCCGCGAACTGTTGGCGCTCGACACCGGCGAGGTGGTGCGGCTGGGGCTCATTTCCAACCGCGGCATGCTGCTGGTGGCCGCGGGTTTCGGCGTGCTCGCGCAAACCGATTCCAAGCTGGTGGGCAGCGTGCTCACCGGCTGGGTGCAGGGCGCCGTGGGCCTGGGCAAGGAACTGCACCTGGGCTGGCTGGGCTGGACCCTCGGCGTGCTGAGCCTGGCGGCGTTCGCGGTGGTGGCGCTGCGGCTGCTGTCGGTCGCGCTGGCGCTGCTGCAGTTCCATGGCTTCACCCTGGTGGAAACCGGCCGGCGCCTGAGCGCGCAGCGCGGCCTGCTCACCCGCCTGCGCGCCAACATGCCGCGTGGCCGCATCCAGGCTTGGAGCCTGCGCGAAGGCCTGGTGCACCGCTGGTTCAAGCGCCGCAGCCTGCGCGTGGACAGCGCCTCGGTCGAAGCCGCGAATGACCAGCGTTCGCTGCGCGACCTGGCGCCGCTGGCCACGCCCGAGACCATGGACGCACTGATCCGACACCTGCTGCCCGGCGGCCACTGGCCGATGCACGACTGGCGGCCGCTGCATCCGCGCGCCTGGCGCCGGCAATTCACCTTGCCCGGGCTGTTCGCGCTGGCGCTGACGGCGGTGCTGGCCTGGCAGCAGGGACCCTGGGGCCTGGCCGCGCTGGGCCTGCTGCCGCTGTTCCTGCTGCGCGCCCGGGTCTGGGCGCGGCATGCCGGCTACAGCGAGGAAGCCGGCGTCATCGCCGTTCGCGAAGGCTGGCTGGACAAACACTGGCGCTTCGCCGAAGTGAGAAAGATCCAGTCGCTGGTGCTGGCGCAGTCGCCCTTCGACCGCCACCACGGCATGGCCACGCTGCTGATGGACACGGTGGGCGCCAGCCCCTTCGAGCCGCCGCTGCGCATCCGCTACCTGCCGGAAGCCGAGGCGCGCGCCCTGCACGACCGCCTGGCCGCGAACCTGGGCGGCGCGGCTATTCGCGCCAGAACTGCGGCGTAAGCAGCACGAGCAGCGAAAACACCTCGAGGCGGCCGAGGATCATGCCCAGGGTGCCCAGCCAAACGGCACCATCGTTGACACCCGCGAAGTTGGAGGCCACCTCGCCCAGGCCGGGGCCGAGGTTGGTCATCGTGGCCACCACCGCACCGAACGAAGACTCGACGTCCAGGCCGGTGGCATTCATGGCCAGCATCAGCATGACGAAGCAGAGCATCCAGATCGCGATGAAACCGCTCACCGACAGCACCACGCTCTCGGACACGCGGCGGCCGCCCATCTTCACCAGGAACTGCGCCTTGGGGTGCACGAGCTGCTTGATCTCGCGGTAGCCCTGGCGCACCACCATCACCACGCGCGCGACCTTCAGGCCACCCACGGTGGAGCCCGAGCAGCCGCCGATGAAGGCGATGCCCACGACCACCAGCGGCGCCGCGCCGCTCCACTGGTCGAAGCCCGACACCGCGAATCCGGTGGTCGTGATGCTGGAAACCACCTGGAAAGTCGCGAACCGGATGGCGTCGCCGAAGTCGGCGTAATCGCCGCCCAGCCACAGCGTCAGGGTCACCAGCAGGCTGGCCGCGAGCACGATGCGGATGAAGGAGCGCAGCTCGGAGTCGGACCCGTACACGGCCATGGACGCGCGCCGCCAGGCGATGAAGTGCAGGCCGAAATTGACGCCGCCGAGCATCATGAAGACCACCGCGGTCCACTCCAGGATCGGGCTGTCCCAGGCGCCGAAGGCGGCGTCGTAGGTCGAGAAGCCGCCGGTGCTGACCGTGCTCATGGCGTGCCCGACCGCATCGAACAGCGACATGCCGCCGACCCAGAACGAGGCTGCGCACAGCACGGTGAGGCCGAAGTACACGCCCCACAGCGCCTTGGCCGTCTCGGCGATGCGCGGGGTGAGCTTGGTGTCCTTGGTGGGGCCGGTGCTCTCGGCGCGGAACAGCTGCGTGCCGCCGATCTTGAGCATCGGCAGGATCGCCACCGCCAGGATCACGATGCCCATGCCGCCCAGGAACTGCAGCAGCTGGCGGTAGAACAGCACGCTGCGCGGCAGGTCGTCGAGGCCCGTGATGACGGTGGCACCGGTGGTGGTCAGGCCCGAAGTGGCCTCGAAGATGGCGTCGGCGTAGCTCAGGTAGGGCGGCCCGTGCACGAAGGGCAGCGCCGACACCAGGCTGGCGAACACCCAGGTGAGGGTGACGATGAGGAAGCCGTCGCGCAGGCGCAGGTCGTAGATGACGTTGCGCGCCGTGCCCCACAGCACCGCGCCCACCACGAAGCTGATCAGGAAGCTGCCGAAGAACACCGAAGGCGTGCCCCGCTCGCCCCAGGCCAGCGCCAACAGCGCCGGCGGCAGCTTGGAGAGCGAGGACATGACGATGATCACGCCCAGGATGCGCTGGATGGCGCGGAAGCGTTGGGTCACAGCCAGGTCGCCCCGGTCTGGAACAGGGCGCTCACCTTGGCCATCTCGCGCTTGTCCATCACGAACAGGATGACGTGGTCGCCCGGCTCGATCACCACGTCGTGGTGGGCGATCAGCAGCTTGTCGCCGCGCACGATGCCGCCGATGGTCGTGGCCTCGGGCAGTTCGAGCTCGTCGAGCGCGCGGCCGATGACGCGCGAGGTGCGGGCGTCGCCGCGCACCACCGCCTCGATCGCTTCGGCGGCGCCTCGGCGCAGCGAGTACACCCGCGCCGGCGCGCCCTCGCGGATGTGCGCCAGCAGCGCGCCCAGCGTCACCAGCTGCGGGCTGACCGCGATGTCGATGGTGCCGCCTTCCACGAGCTCGGCGTAGCTGGGCCGGTTGATCAGCGAGATCACGCGCGGGCAGCCCATGCGCTTGGCCAGCATCGCCGAGAGGATGTTGGCCTCGTCGTCGTTGGTCATCGCGCAGTAGACGTCGGTCTGGTCGATGTTCTCCTCGCGCAGCAGGTCCTCGTCGGCGCAGTCGCCGACCAGCACGATGGAGTTGAGCAGGTCCTCGGCGATGCCGCGGGCGCGTTCGCGCGAGCGTTCGAGCACCTTCACCGAATAGCGGCTCTCGAGGCTGCGCGCCAGGTTGCGGCCGATGTTGCCGCCGCCGGCGATGAGCAGGCGCCGCGCCGGGCGCGCGTCCACGCGCCGCAGTTCGCTCATCACGGTCAGGATGTCCTTGCGGTCGGCGAGGAAGAACACCTCGTCGTCCACCTCGATCACGGTGTTGCCCTCGGGCTTCACCGGCTTGCCGTTGCGGAAGATGGCGGCGACGCGCGCGTCCACGCCGGTGGGCAGGTGCTCGCGCAGCTCGCGGATCTCGTGCCCCACCAGTGCGCCGCCGGGCACCGCGCGCACGGCCACCAGCTGCACGCGGCCCTCGGCGAAGTCCAGCACCTGCAGCGCGCCGGGGTATTCGATCAGGCGCTCGACGTGGCGGCAGACCAGCTGCTCGGGGCTGATGGCGGCGCTCACGGCGGAATGTTCCGGATCGGCCAGCGCGGCCACTTCCAGGTACTGCGCCTCGCGCAGGCGGGCCACGCGGGTGGGCGTGCGGAACTGCTGCTGGGCCACCTGGCAGGCGATCAGGTTCACTTCGTCGCTCGAGGTGACGGCGACCAGCAGCTCGGCTTCTTCGGCGCCCGCCTGCGACAGCACGCTGGGCAGCGAGGCGTGTCCCACCACGGTGCGGATGTCGAGCTTTTCGGCCAGGTCGCGCAGGCGCTGGTGGTCGGTGTCGACCACGGTGATGTCGTTGTTCTCGGAGGCCAGCGAGGAGGCCACCGAAGTGCCGACCTGGCCCGCGCCGAGGATGAGGATTTTCATGTTTCCCGGTTGTCCTTGGCTGCGTGTCCCCTCGCAGGTGGCGCTAGTCTAGCCGGAAGGCGTGGCGACTGCCCCCGCCCCGCAGCCCGGCGGCACGGCCGTGGCCGGCAGCAGCCACCAGCGCCGGCGCGAGGTGGCGCCGGCGAAATGCGCCGAGTCGCGGTCCACGCAGGCCGGCATCGCCTCCTCGAGCGTGAAAATCCAGCGCGTCCCCGGCTTTTCCGCCTGCCAGGCCGCGGCCTTGCGCCACTGTTCGGGCCAGGGCGCGCCGTGTTCGCCGTCGGGGCCGAAGCCAAACGTGGCCAGCGGGCGGTCGGCCAGCAGCAGGTGCTGCTCGCGCCAGGCCACGCCGCCCAGCTCGGCCCCGGGGCCGACGTGGCGCGCCACCTCGGCCATCACCTCGCGCGGGGACCCCTGGCGGTCGAGCACCGGGTAGGCGCCGAAGGCGTAGAACACCCACAGCCCGCCCAGCGCCCAGCCGGCGGCACGGGCGGCGGCGCGCCGGAACAGCGCGGCGCTGCCCAGCATCCAGCCGCCGATCAGCGCCAGCAGCGCGGCCAGCCAGGCCGATTCACCCGGCGTGTAGCCGCGCCTGCCCAGCAGCCGCTGCTCGAAGCCGGGTTCGCCGAGCAGCATGGCCAGGCCCGCCATCAGCAGCACGCCACCGATCGCCAGTACGAAACCCAGCAGCAGGCGGCGCGGACCGGCCTTGCGCAACAACCCCGGCGACAGCGGCGCCAGCGCCAGGCAGAACATCGGCAGCGCCGGCATGATGTAAACGTCGCGCTTGCCATCAGGCACCGAGAAAAACAGCAGCACCATCGCCACCCAGGCCAGCGGCAACAGGTAGCGCGCGTCGCGCCGGCGCAGCCGCCGCCACCAGGCGGGAATGGCCCAGGGCAGCGCCAGCGCCGCCGGCAGCCAGAGCGTGGCTACCACGCCCGCGTGGTACCAGAACGGCTTGTGATGGTCCCAGGAGGCGGTGTACCGGTTCACCGTCTGGTGGAAGAGCAGCGTGTGCACGTAGTCCTGCTGCCAGGCCTCGCCGCTGCGCGCCACGGTCAGGAACAGCGGCCCGAACCACACCAGCGTGGCCAGCGCGAACATCACCGCGCCCAGCACCCAGGTGCGCGGGCGCGGCATCGTCACCCGAGGCCAGCCCCGCCAGGCCGCCCACGCCGCCGGCAGCGCCATCAGCAGCGACAGCCCGCCCACCGCCTTGGTGATCGTGCCCAGGCCCGCCGCGAGCCCGCCCAGGCCCCAGGCGCGCGGGTCGGGGCCACGCAGCAACTGGCGCAGCACGCCGTAGTTCGCCAGCGTGATGAAAAACAGCAGCAGCGGGTCGATTTGCGCACGCTTGGCCTGGAAGGTGAACTGCAGCGCGAACAGCAGCAGCCACGCCGCCGCCATGCCCACGCGATGCGTCCACAGCCGGCGGCCCAGGTCGTACACCAGCCACAGCGTGCCCAGGCTGGCCAGCAGCGAGGGCAGCAGGAAACCCAGCCGCAGGCTGCCGCCGGCGAGGGCGATGGCGGAGGCCTGCAGCCACATGAACACCGGCGACTTGTCGGAATACAGCTCATCGCCGCGGCGCAGGAACAGCCACTCGCCGCTGTCGAGGATGAAGCGCGAGAGCTGGGCGAAGCGCGGCTCGTCGGCCGGCCAGGGGTCGCGCAGGCCGAGGCCGGCGGCGATCACCACGAAAGCGGCAAGCAGCAGCCAGGCCAATTCGCGGGTGCGGTGGGTATGCGTTGCCATGGTTCGCGAACGGATCGTCAGGGGCTGGGGAGCTCGCAGTTGGCGAGGGCCGCGGGACCTACCAGCCACCACTCGCGCCGGTTGGCGCTGCCGATGCGCTGGCCGTCCCCTTCGAAATCGATGCAGGCCAGCGCCTCGCTGCGCTGGACCAGCAGGCGGCGCTGCGCCGGCGCGCTTTCCAGCCAGGCGCGGCCCCGTTCGAGCTGGGTCGCGGGCGGCGCGCGGAAACCGAACTCGGCGACCGGCCCGACGGCCTGCAGCAGGTTCTGTTCCTTCCAGTCCACCAGCCCGATCACGATGCCGTCGCCGGCCAACGCACGCGCCTGGCGCATGATGCCGCGGGCGGAGTTTTCCTCGTCAAGCAGCGGGTGCACGACCAGGCCGTAACCGCTCCACAGCAGCCCCAGCAGCAGCGCAGCGCTACGCAGCGCGCCCGCGGTCCGGCCCCACAGCGCCACCAGCAGCGACACGCCGCCCACCGAAGCCAGCATCAGCCACAGCCAGCGCGCCTCGGTGCCCAGGCCGCGTTCGGCCACCAGCTTCCGTTCAAAGCCCGGATCGCCGAGCAAGGCCGCCAGGCCACCCGCCAGCAGCACCGCCGACAGCGCCAGCGCGAAGCCCAGCACCGCGCGCCGGAATCCGGCGCGGCGGGCGATGTCGCCGAGGAACGGCGCGGCGGCCAGCGCCAGGCCCGGCAGTGCCGGCAGGATGTACATGTCGCGCTTTCCCGCGCTGGCGCTGAAGAACAGCAGCACCAGGCCCACCCAGGCCAGCGGCAGCCACACCCGCGCATCGCGCTGGCGCCAGGCCTGCGCCCACGGCTTCACCAGCCAGGGCAGGGCCAGCGAAAACGGCAGCCAGAAGAACAGCACCACTTCGCCGAAGTACCAGAAGGGTTCGACGTGGTGCCAGGGGTCGGCGTAACGCTGGGCCGTCTGCTTGAACAGGATGTTGTCGAGGTACTCGGCGTGCTCGGGGTTGCCACTGGTGAGCCCCACCGACAGCACCGGCACCAGCCACACCGCGATGGCCGCCAGGAACGCCAGCGCGCCGGCGCTCCAGCGCCAGCCGTTGCCGCTGCCCAGCGGCGCCAGGCCCTGCCAGCGGGCGCGCGCCATCAGCCCGAAGGGCAGCAGCGCCAGCAGCGGCAGGAAACCCACGCCCTTGGTGATCACGCCCAGCCCCGCGGCGAAACAGCCCGCCAGGAACCAGCGCCAGTGCGGCCCCAGCAGCAGGTGCCGGCACAGTCCGTAAAGGGACAGCGTGGTCAGGAACACCAGGGTCGGGTCGATCTGCGCGCGTTTGGCCTGGTAGACGAACTGCAGGCTCACCAGCACCGCCGCCGCCGCCCACAGCCCGGCGCGCGGCGACCACAGCCGCCGGCCCAGGTCCCAGGTCAGCGCCAGCGTGCCCATGGCCGACAGCAGCGAGGGCAGCAGGAAGCTCCAGCGCCAGCTGCCGACCAGGCCGTAGGCCAGCGACAGCAGCCAGAAGTAGAACGGGGGTTTGTCGGGGTAAAGCTCGCCGCCGCGGTGCGGGAACAGGAACTCCCCCGCCTCCACCATCTGCTTGGCCACCAGAACGAACCGCGGTTCGTCGGCGGGCCAGGGGTCGCGCAGGCCATAGCCCACGGCCAGCACCACCAGGGCCAGGGCGAAAAAAACCAGGGCGTGGCGGCGGTCGGTGTCGGTGGTCGTCATGTGGGCGCAACTATAATGGCGCGGCCCCCCAGAGCGCTCCTCCCCCGCCATGGCCCAGCCCCTGCCCCTGACCGGCGTCGTGGTCACCCGCGACGAGGGCGACCGCATCGCCCGCTGCCTGCGGCCGATGCTGGCGCTGTGCAAGGAAGTGATCGTGCTCGATTCCGGCTCCACCGACGACACCGTGGCGATCGCCCGTTCTCTGGGCGCGCAGGTCGAGCACCAGGAATGGTTGGGTTACGCCAGCCAGAAGAACATCGCCATCTCGCGCGCCAGCCAACCCTGGGTGCTGCTGCTCGACGCCGACGAGTGGCTGGAAGCGCCCGCCCAGCAGGCCCTGCGCGCGCTGTTCGAAAATGGCGCGGTGGAAGCGGCCGACGCCTGGCTGCTGCGCCGGCGCGCGCACTTCCTGGGCCACCGCATGCGCGGCGGCGGCTTCGCGCGCGAACCGGTGCCGCGCCTGTTCCGCCGCCACCTGCGCCACGAGATCCGCCCGGTGCACGAACGCCTGGACACGCGTGGCCAGCGCGTGGCGATTTCCGGCATCGGCATCGAACACGAGATCGCCCGCAGCGGCGACGAACACTGGCGCAAGCTGCAGGGCCACGCGCGCCTGTGGGCCGACGACCAGGCCGACCGCGGCCGCGTGGCGCTGCCGGGCCGCGGCACGCTGGCGGCCACCGCCTACCTGCTCAAGCACCTGCTGCTGCGGATGGGCGTGGTGGACGGCCGCCCGGGCCTGCGTTTCCACCTGATCCAGGCCCGCTACGCGCGACTGAAATACCGCCTGCTGCGCGACGCGGCCTAGCCGCCGGCCTTGCGCAGCAGCGCGTAGAAGAAACCGTCCATGCCGTCCTCGCCGGGCAGGCGCTGGCGCCCGGGACCGCTGAAATGGCCGAAGCGCGCCGGCAGTTCCACCGGCTCGGCGTCGGCGTGGCGAGCCAGGAAGGCCATGGCCTGGCGCTCGTTCTCGTCGCGCAGCACCGAGCAGGTGGCGTAGAGCAGCCGGCCGCCGGGGCGGAGCAGCGGCCAGAGCGCGTCGAGCAGGCGCGCCTGCGTGGCCACCAGCGCCGGGATGTCGGCGGCGCGGCGGTGCCACTTGATGTCGGGCTGGCGGCGGATGATGCCGGTGGCGGAACACGGCGCGTCGAGCAGGATGGCGTCGAAGGGGCGGCCGTGCCACCAGGCGTCGGGGGTGGCGGCGTCGGCGACGCGCACGGCGACATTCGGGGTATCGAGCCCGAGCCGCGCCAGCCACTGCCGCACTTTTTCCAGGCGGCGCGCGTCCACGTCCAGCGCCAGCAGTTCGCCCTCGCCGAGGCGTTCGGCGATCTGCGCGGCCTTGCCGCCGGGCGCGGCGCAGGCGTCGAGCACGCGCTCGCCGGGCTGCAGGTCCAGCGCCTGCACGGCCAACTGCGCGGCGCCGTCCTGCACGCTCATCGCGCCCTCGGCCCAGCCGGGCAGGCGTTCGACCGGTACGGGGGTGGGCAGCAGCACGGCGCCGGGCACGGTGTCGGGGACCTCGGCTTCCAGGCCCGCTTGGCGCAGCGTGGCGGCCAGGCGGGCGGCGTCGCCGAGGCGGGGATTCGCGCGCAGCCACAGTGGCGCCGGCACGTTGTTGGCGGCGAGCACGGCGTCGGCCTGCGCCGGCCAGTCGCTGCGCAGCGCGGCGACCAGCCAGTCGGGGTGGCTGCTGGCCACGGCGGGATCGTCGCTCTCCGGCAGCGGCTCGCGGCTGGCGCGACGCAGCAGGGCGTTCACCAGCCCCACCAGCGCCGAACGGCCCAGTTCACGCGCGGCTTCGGCGCTGGCGCCCACGGCGGCGTGCGGCGGCAGGCCCAGGCCCTTGAGCTGGGCCAGGCCCACGAGCAGCAGCGCGTGGATGGCGCCGTCGCGCGGTGGCAATGGCTTGAGCAGCCACTTCGACAGCGCGAATTCGTAGCGGCGACGGTGGCGCAGGGCGTCGAAGCAGATCGCCTCGAGCAGGGCGCGGTCGCGCGAATCGGGCACGGCGGGCAGCGCCTGCGCCAGCATGGCCTTGAGCGAACGGCCTTCGTCGAGCACCGACACCAGCACCCTGGCGGCGCGCGCACGCAGCGCCGAGCCGGCCATGGCGCTCATCGGCCGACCAGCGCGGGGCGGGCGTTGAGGTAGTCGGCGACGGCCATGGCGCGGCCGCCCTCGCGCTGCACCTGCAGCAGGCGCAGCGCGCCCTCGCCGCAGGCGACATCGAGGCCGTCGCGGCTGGCGGCGAGCACCGTGCCGGGCGCCTGGCCGTGGGCGAGGTCCAGCGCACGCGCAGCGTGGATGCGCAGGCGTTCGCCGGCAAGCTCCGCCTCGGCCACCGGCCAGGGGTTGAAGGCGCGAACCCGGTTGGCCAGTTCGGTGGCGGGGCGCGACCAGTCCAGGCGCGCCTCGGCCTTGTCGAGCTTGTGCGCGTACGTCACGCCTTCGTCGGTCTGCGGCTGCGGCACCGGGCGCATGCCCGCGCGCAGGAGCTTCAGGCCGTCGCCCAGCACTTCGGCGCCGAGTGCGGCGAGGCGGTCGTGCAGGCTGCCGCCGGTGTCGTCAGCGGTGATCGGCGTGGCGAGCGAGAGCAGCACGGGGCCGGTGTCGAGGCCCTTTTCCATCTGCATCAGGCAGACGCCGGTCTCTTGGTCGCCAGCCTCGAGCGCGCGCTGGATCGGCGCGGCGCCGCGCCAACGCGGCAGCAGCGAGGCGTGCACGTTCCAGCAGCCGAAGCGCGGGATGTCGAGCACCGACTGCGGCAGGATCAGGCCGTAGGCCACCACCACCATCAGGTCGGGCTGGAGCGCGCGCAGTTCCTCGCGCGCCTCTTTGGAACGGAAATTTTCCGGCTGGAACACCGGCAGGCCGCGCGCCAACGCCTCGACCTTCACCGGCGACGGCGCCAGCTGCCCGCCGCGGCCGGCGGGGCGATCGGGCTGGGTGTAGACGCCCACCACTTCGCCACGTTCCGCCGCGGCGCGCAGGCACGGCACCGCGAAGCCGGGCGTGCCGGCGAAGACGATGCGCAGCGCCATCTCAGGCGGCGGCTTCGGAGCGCTGCTGCTTGGCGAGCTTCTTCTTCACCTGCTCGCGCTTGAGCGGCGAGAGGTAGTCCACGAACACCTTGCCGGCGAGGTGGTCCATCTCGTGCTGGATGCAGACCGCCAGCAGGCCGTCGGCGTCGAGCTCGAACACCTCGCCGTTGCGGTCGAGCGCACGCACGCGGATCTGGTTCGCGCGCTTCACGTCGGCATAGATGCCCGGCACCGACAGGCAACCTTCCTGGTAGACCTGGTGGCCGTCGGCCGACAGGATCTCCGGGTTGATGAAGACCATTGGCCGGCTTTTGTCCTCGCTTACGTCCAGTACCAGAAGGCGCACGTGGACATCCACCTGCGTCGCGGCCAGCCCGATACCGGGGGCGGCGTACATGGTCTCGAACATGTCGTCGACCAGGTTCCGAAGGGCATCGTCCACCTGCCCGACCGGCTTTGCGACGGTCCGGAGGCGGGGATCGGGGAATTCCAGGATGGGGAGCTTGGCCATGGACGGAAAGATGGGGAAGACGGGCCCGGACCTCAAGGGGCCGGCACTACAGTATACCCCCGGCGGGCTTGCAATCCGGGGCCGGATTTGGGCTATAGTCGCCCAACCTGTCCGGGGAAATCAGGTGGATAGCCGCCATGCTTAAACGGCTTCTTGCAGTTACAGCTGCCATGTTGCTCACCCTCGCCGGCGCGGTCATCGCGGCCGATTTGCGCGAGGACCATCCCACGACCTACGTGGTCAAGAAGGGCGACACCCTTTGGGACATCGCGGGGCGCTTCCTCGAGAAGCCCTGGCTCTGGCCGGAAATCTGGCAGGCCAACCCGCAGGTCAAGAACCCGCACCTGATCTACCCGGGTGACGTGCTCAGCCTCGTCTACATCGACGGCCAGCCGCAGGTCCGCGCCGAGGCCGGCCCGCGCGCCGAACCGGCCGTGGACACGATCCCGCTGTCCGACGTCGAGGCCCTGCTCAAGCAGTTCACCGTGGTCGAAGACCCCGAAGCCCTGCCCTACGTGGTGGGCACCGAGGACGACCGCATCTACAGCACGGCCGGCCAGCTGGTCTACGTGCGCGGCCTGGCCAACGCCCAGCCGGGCATGGTGGTCGACTTCGCCCGCCCGGTGAACCTGTTCGGCGCCGGCAACCGCGGCAACATCCCCGGTTTCAGCCCGCTCGACTTCCGCGCCGACCGCCAGCACACCCACTGGGGCGTGCCGAAGGGTTACGGCGAGGCCACCGGCGAGAAGCTCGGCTACGAGCTGCAGATCCACGCCACCGGCGAAGTCACCAACGTCCAGGGCGAGATCACCTCGGTGGTGCTGCGCGAGGAAGGCCGCGAGATCCGCGTCGGCGACCGCGTGCTGGCCTCGGAAGCCCAGCCCTACGACCTGCAGTTCACGCCGCGCGCGCCGGAAAGCATCCCGGCCAATGCCCGCGTCCTGGCGGTGGCCGACGGCATGCAGTCGGGTCCGCACCTGGTGGTGGCCATCGCGGCCGGCGCCCGCGACGGCATCCGCAACGGTCACGTCATGTCCATCTGGAACGACGGCAGCCGCCCGGCGGACATCGTCAAGAACCGCAACGCCATGTCGGCCAAGGCCGACAAGGTGGACCTGCCGGACGAGTTCGTCGGCCGCCTGATGGTGTTCCGCACCTTCGACAAGGTCAGCTACGCGCTGGTGATGGACGGTATCCGCCCGGTCCACCACGGTGACCTGCTCAAGCACCCGGACGCGAGCGAATAACACCCGCTTACCGTCGGTTTTCCTACATCGCGGCGCCTTCGGGCGCCGCGATGCTTTTGGGGCCATGGAATCCCAACGCGCCCTGCTCGTCCTCGCCCGTGCCGGCCTGCCCGACGCGGTGTTCCGGCACCTGCTGGAAATGCACGGCGGACCCGAGCCCGCGCTGGCCGCAGCCCGGCACGGCGCCGGCCTGAAACTGCCCGCCGAATGCCAGGAGGCCCTGCGCCGGCCGCCACCGGGGCCGCTGGCCGCCGACCTGGCCTGGCTGGCCGCGCCGGGGCACCACCTGCTCAGCTGGCACGATCCGGATTACCCCGCCCTGCTGCGGCGATCGCCTTCACCGCCGCCGCTGCTGTTCCTGGCCGGCGACCCGGCGCTGCTCTGGCACCCGCAAGTGGCCATCGTCGGCAGCCGGCGCCCCAGCCCGGCCGGGCGGCAGCGCGCGCACGCCTTCGCGCGCACGCTGGCTGGCGCCGGCTGGGCGGTCACCAGCGGCCTGGCCGAAGGCATCGACACCGCCGCGCACGAAGGCGCGCTGGCGGCCGGCCGCACCGTGGCCGTGGTCGGCACCGGGCTGGACCGCTGTTATCCGGAAAAGAATGCCGCGATCATGGCGCGCATTGCCGCCGAGGGCGTCGTCGTGTCGGAGCATCCGCCCGGCACGCCGGCCATCGCCAGCCACTTCCCCAGCCGCAACCGCATCGTCGCCGGGCTGGCGCTCGGCACCGTGGTGGTGGAGGCGGCGCAGCGTTCGGGCGCGCTGATCAGTGCGCGGCTGGCGTCGGAGGCCGGGCGCGAGGTGTTCGCCGTGCCGGGTTCGGTGGACAACCCGATGGCGCGCGGCTGCCACCGGCTGATCCGCGAAGGCGCCGCCCTGGTCGAGGGGCCGGAGGAAGTGGTGGCGGCCCTCGGGCCGGTCGCCGCCGGCCTGGCCGACCAGCTGCGCGGCAGGCTCGGAACGGGGTTGGCCGCCCCCTCCACCCACTCAGCGGCGGGACAGCCGCAGGGGGACGAGGACCACAAGCGCTTGTGGTCGGCACTGGGCCACGACCCCACCGGCATGGATGAACTCGCCCGCCGGACAGGATTGACGGTGGCCGCCCTGTCCTCCATGCTGCTGCTCATGGAGTTGGATGGGCGGGTGGTCGCCGACAATGGCCGCTACGCCCGGCACCCCTGACCTTCCCATCGCGCCGGCTGGCGCAGGCTGAGGGTAATGAAAGAGACCATTCTGGATGTGCTGCTGTACCTGTTCGAGCATTATTTCTACGACGACCCCGACGCCGTCCGGGATCGCGATTCGCTCCAGAACGGCCTGATCCAGGCTGGTTTCAGCCCCGNNATGGACGAGCTCGCCCGCCAGCGCCCGGCCGTGGCCGCGCCCCGGCTGCAAACCCCGGTGCGCGTCTACTCCGAGCCCGAGCTCGACCGCCTGGACATGGAGTGCCGCGGCTTCCTGATGTTCCTCGAGCACAGCGGCGTGATCGACGCCGACCAGCGCGAGCTGGTGCTCGACCGCGTCATGGCGCTCGACCAGGATGAAGTGGACGTGGACGACCTCAAGTGGGTCGTGCTGATGGTGCTGTTCAACCAGCCGGGCTCGGAAGCGGCCTACGCCTGGATGGAAAGCCAGATGTTCGAGGACGAACCCGAACCGGTTCACTGAACCCGCCTTCACGGCTACGCTGTGGACGCCCGGCCCCGGCCGGGCGTCGTCGTTTCGGGAGCCGCGCGCCGCGCGCGACAGGGGAGCAGGCATGCAGCAGTGGTACTACGTGGATCGCCATCACGACCGCCAGGGGCCGGTGTCGCCCGAGGGGCTGGCACAGGCCTACCGCCAGGGCAAGGTCACGCGCGACAGCCTGGTCTGGCGCGACGGCCTGGCGAAGTGGGAGCCGCTGGGCGAACACCTGGCCGAACTCGGCCTGGACACGCCGCAGCCGCAGCCGCAGCTCCAGCCGCCCCCGCCGCCGACCGCTGGCGACACCGCGCCGGCCACGCCGGCCCCGGCCGCCGCCATCCGGGCCGCCGGCCCCGACGACGTGGTGGACGCCGGCTTCCTGCGCCGCTTCGCCGCCTTCCTCATCGATTCGCTGATCGTCAGCACCGTGTTCTATGGGATTTACCTGGTCGGCTTCGTCCTGCTCGCCCTGGCCATGGCCGGCGGCGGCGAGCCGGACGAGTCCGCGATGGTGGCCGGCGTGCTGGGGTTCAGCCTGCTCTACCCGCTGCTGAGCCTGGCCTATTTCGCCGGCATGGAGAGTTCGGCCAAGCAGGCCACGCTGGGCAAGATGGTGCTCGGCATCAAGGTCGTGGACGAACGCGGCCAGCGCCTGGGCTTTGGCCACGCGGCCGGCCGCTGGCTGGCCAGCGCGCTGTCCTACCTCACCTTCTACATCGGCTTCGCCATGGCCGGCTTCACCGCGCGCAAGCAGGCGCTGCACGACCTGGTGGCCAGCACCTACGTCGTGGACCAGTGGGCCTACACCGACCAGCCCGGCCGCCAGCAGCGCGAACCCTCGGGCTGCCTGGTGGCGGTGGTGATTGGTGGCTTCCTGCTGCTCGCCCTGTTCGTGGTTGGCATCCTGGCCGCGATCTCGATCCCGGCCTACCAGGACTACGTGGGCCGGTCGAAGCTGGTCGAACCCATGGAACAGGCCCGCCGCCTGGCCCTGCAGGTGGACGATTTCCGCCGCAACACCGACCGCTGCCCCCGCGACCCGGAGGAAATAGGCCACCCGGACTCGGCCCCGCCGGAAATCGAGGCCTTCCGGCTGTTCGAGGACGCCGCGGGCCGCTGCGTGGTGGCCGTGGAGCTGGGCGAGGCCGACAGCCTGGGCGAGGCCGCCGGCGGCAGCCTGCGCCTGCGCCTGGACGGCCAGGGCGGCTGGACCTGCGAGGCCAGCGGCATCCCGGACCGGCAGGTGCCTTCGGACTGCCGCTGATCCCCGGGCCGGGGTCCTTGCTTGACAGGCCCGGCCGGACTGGTGCCTTAATGAAAAAAGAACCCCCCGGCCCGCGCACCTCGCGGGCCGCGTCATCTGGGCGCCCCGAACGCGGCGCCCTGGAGCATCCCCCGGCATGGCCAAGAACCTCCTCATCGTCGAATCGCCCGCCAAGGCCAAGACGATCAACAAGTACCTGGGCAAGGACTTCCACGTCCTGGCCTCGTACGGCCACGTCCGCGACCTCGTGCCCAAGGAGGGCGCGGTGGACCCGGAACACGGCTTCGCCATGCGCTACGAGCTGATCGAGAAGAACGAGAAGCACGTGGACGCCATCGCCAAGGCCGCCAAGGGCGCCGAGGCCATCTACCTGGCCACCGACCCGGACCGCGAGGGCGAGGCGATCAGCTGGCACATCTCCGAGATCCTCAAGGAGCGCGGCCTGCTCAAGGGCAAGGACCTGCACCGGGTGGTGTTCACCGAAATCACGCCGCGCGCCATCCGCGAGGCGGTGGAGCACCCGCGCCAGGTCGCCACCGACCTGGTGGACGCGCAGCAGGCCCGCCGCGCGCTGGACTACCTGGTCGGCTTCAACCTCTCGCCGGTGCTGTGGCGCAAGGTGCAGCGCGGCCTGTCCGCCGGCCGCGTGCAGTCGCCGGCGCTGCGCATGATCGTCGAGCGCGAGGAGGAGATCGAAGCCTTCGTGCCGCGCGAGTACTGGAGCGTCGAGGCCGAGCTCAACCATCCGCAGCAGGGTTTCACCGCGCGCCTGGTCAAGCTCGACGGCCAGAAGTTCGAGCAGTTCACGCTCACCAACTCCAAGGACGCCGAAGCCGCGCGCGCGCGCCTGGTGAAGGCCGCCGGCGATGCCCTGCGCGTCACCGACGTGGCCAGCAAGGAGCGCAAGCGCCGGCCGTCGCCGCCCTTCATTACTTCCACGCTGCAGCAGGAGGCCGCGCGCAAGCTCGGCTTCACCACCTCGCGCACCATGCGCGTGGCGCAGAAGCTGTACGAAGGCGTGGCGATCGGCGAGGAAGGCACCGTCGGCCTGATCAGCTACATGCGTACCGACTCGGTGAACCTGTCGGTGGACGCGGTGAAGGAAATCCGCGACGTCATCGCCCGCGACTTCGGCACCGGCGCCGTGCCGGACAAGCCGAACGAGTACAAGTCCAAGTCCAAGAACGCGCAGGAAGCGCACGAAGCCATCCGCCCCACGTCCGCCCTGCGCACGCCGGCCTCGGTGGCGAAGTACCTCGACGACGACGCGCGCCGCCTGTACGAACTCGTGTGGAAGCGCACCGTCGCCTCGCAGATGGTGCCGGCCACCATGAACACCGTCTCGGTCGAACTGGCCGCCGGCAGCGAACACAGCTTCCGCGCCAGCGGCACCACCATCATCGACCCGGGCTTCCTGGCCGTGTACGAGGAAGGCAAGGACGCCAAGACCGCCGAGGACGAAGACGAAGGCCGCAAGCTTCCGCCCATGAAGCCCGGCATGTCGGTGCCGCTGGGCAGCATCCACACCGACCAGCACTTCACCGAGCCGCCGCCTCGATTCTCGGAAGCCTCGCTGGTGAAGGCACTGGAGGAATACGGCATCGGCCGCCCGTCCACCTACGCCAGCATCATCCAGGTGCTGCAGAGCCGCGAGTACGTGTACCTCGACAACCGCCGCTTCCGTCCCAGCGACGTCGGCCGCGCGGTGGCGAAGTTCCTCACCGGCCACTTCATGCAGTACGTGGACTACGACTTCACCGCCAAGCTCGAGGACGAACTCGACGCGGTGGCCGCGGGCGAAGCCGCCTGGGTGCCGCTGATGGAGCGCTTCTGGCGCCCGTTCAAGGCCACCGTGGAGGAGAAGAGCGAGTCCGTGGACCGCTCCGAAGCCACCGGCGCGCGCCTGCTCGGCACCGACCCCAAGACCGGCAAGCCGGTGTCGGTGCGCCTTGGCCGCTACGGGCCCTACGCCCAGATCGGCAGCATGGACGACGAGGAAAAGCCCAAGTACGCCTCGCTGCGCCCCGGCACCAGCATGCACACCATCACGCTGGAGGACGCGCTGCCGCTGTTCAACCTGCCGCGCACCCTGGGCGAGGTGGACGGCAAGACCGTGACGGTGGCGATCGGCCGCTTCGGCCCCTTCGCCAAGCTGGGCGACACCTATGCCTCGCTGGGCAAGGAAGACGATCCGTACACCATCACCTTCGAGCGCGCCGTTGAACTGGTGCGCGCCAAGGAGGAGATGATCGCCAACCGCACCATCAAGACCTTCCCGGGCACCGAGATCCAGGTGCTCAACGGCCGCTTCGGCCCCTACATCACCGACGGCGAGAAGAACGGCAAGATCCCCAAGGACCGCGACCCCGCCAGCCTGACCCAGGCCGAATGCGAGGCCCTGCTGGCCGAGGGCAAGCCGGTGCGCAAGGGCGGCCGCTTCGGCAAGAAGGTGGCGGCGAAGAAGGCCCCGGCGAAGAAGGCCGCTACGAAGAAGGCAGCGGAGGGCGCCGAGGCGCCGGCCAAGAAAGTGGCCAAGAAGGCCGTGAAGAAGGCCACGAAGAAGGCGCCGGCCAAGAAAACCGCCAAGAAGGCGGCGAAGAAGGCCGTGAAAAAGGCGGCGAAAACGGCCTGAACCAACCCTCCGGCGCGCAATATTCGCGCCGGCCTTCTGGGATTACACTGGCGGCTTACCGACCCCACGGAGCCGACCATGAACGCCCGCACCACCCTCTCCGCCGCCCTGCTGCTGGCCCTTGGCCTGGCCGCCGGCGGCGCTTTCGCCGCCAGCCCGCCGACCGCGATGGACGGCGAGCCGGCCATCACCACCAAGGCCGAGCCGGTGGTCACCTGGGCCATGGCGGAGTTCCCGCAGGGCATGGCCGCCACGCACGTCATGGCGGAACTCGACCCGAAGCGCATCCTCGAAGTGCAGGCGCACAACGCCCGCGGCGGCAACGTGCCGACCCAGATCGGCGTCAACCGCGCGGTCCAGGCGCCGCTGCAGGCGCTGAAGTGGGTGGCCGCGCCGGGTGGTTCGGTCGCGCGCGTCGAGATCACCTCGCCCGACGCCCTGGGAATGCGCGTTGGCCTTGACGTCTCGGGCCTGCCCGCCGGCGTCGAACTGCGTTTCGCCGGCGACCTGCTGCCCGACCGCATCGCCCGCGTGCCGGTGGAGCAGGCCAAGTCCCAGCTCTCCAACGGCGTGTACTGGTCGCCGATGACCGACGGCGCCACCCAGGTCATCGAAGTCTTCGCGCCGGCCGGCATGCCGACCGCAGGCCTGACGCTGGCCGCGCCGCAGGTGTCTCACCTGCTCACCAACACGATCGAGCAGTTCTCGCTGACCAAGGCCATCGGCGATTCCGGCACCTGCAACGTGGACACCAAGTGCCGCGAGGCCGCGCTGGGCCAGGACTTCATCAACGCCAAGAACGCCGTCGCGCGCATGGTCTTCACCAAGACCGGCGATTCCTACACCTGCACCGGCACGCTGCTCAACGACACCGACGGCAACACCCAGGTGCCGTACTTCTGGACGGCCAACCACTGCATCGGCAACCAGACGGTCGCGAGCACCCTGCAGACCTTCTGGGGATTCGAGGCCACCGTCTGCGGAGGCAGCACCGCCGCCGCCAACACCGCGCGCTCCGGTGGCGCGGCCTATCTGTACTCCGAGGTCAATACCGACGCCGCCCTGCTGCGGCTCAACGACACGCCGCCCGCCGGGGCCTACTACGCCGGCTGGGACGCCAACCCGCTCGCCGCCGGTGCCAGCGTGCTGGCGATCCACCATCCGTCGGGCGACCTCAAGAAGAGCTCGCTGGGCAACCAGATCAGCCAGGACAGTTACAACATCGAGGTGGGTTGGACCAGCGGCACCACCGAGGGTGGCAGCAGCGGCTCGGGCCTGTTCACCTTGGGCAACGGCTACCAGCTGCGCGGCGGCCTTTACGGCGGCGACGCCACCTGTGCCAATTCCGGCAACCTGGGCAACAGCCTCAACCGCGATTACTACTCGCGCCTGGACGTGGTGTGGCCGCAGGTGCAGTCCTACCTGGCCCCCACCCCGCAGAGCTTCGGCCCCAGCGCGGGCCGCGACTACACCGGCGCCTGGTACAACCCGGCCGAAGCCGGCTGGGGCCTCACCGTCTACCAGTACGCGCCGCCGGCCAACAACTTGTTCGTGATGTTCTTCATCTACGACCAGACCGGCAAGGCGCAGTGGTTCGAGTTCGACGGCACCTGGACCGCCACCGACGTGCGCTCGGGCAACATGCTGCAGTCCACCGCCGGCGCCTGGGGTCCGACCTACAACCCGGCGCTGCGCCAGTTCACCGTGGCCGGCAACGCCACGCTCACCTTCACCTCGGCCACCACCGCGAACGTGACCTTCACGGTGAACGGCGCCACCCGCACCATCGCGCTGCAGAAGCTGTAAGCGGCGGTTTACCTGCGAAGGCCCGGTGCGCGCTGCGCATCGGGCCTTCCCTTTTTCAGCGGCCCGGCTGGGCGTAGCGCGTGATGCCGCGTTTCGCCTTTTCCTCCGCCACGATGCGGCGCACGTCCTCAAGCAGCGCCGTCGCGTCATACACGATGCCGTCCTTGATGGTGTAGCGCACGCCGCCCACGCGGCGCGGCTGGCCGTCGGCGCCCAGGCGGATGTGGCCGGTGGCATAGAGCACCTTCAGGTTGGCCAGCGGGTTTTCGCCCAGCACCACCAGGTCGGCCAGCTTGCCGGGTTCGATGGAACCAATGCGGTCCTGCGCGCCCAGCGCCTCGGCGCCCGACAGCGTGGCCGCGCGCAGCACTTCCAGCGGGTGGAAGCCGGCTTCGCGCAGCAGCTCGAGCTCCTCGATGGTGCCGAAGCCGTAGGTCTTGTAGATGTAGCCCGAATCGCTGCCCACGGTGACGCGGCCGCCGCGGTTCTTGTAGTCGTTCACGAAGGCCATCCAGCGCCGGTAGTTGTCCTTCCAGGCGGCCTCCTCCTCGCTGCCCCAGTCGAAGAAGAAGCTGCCGTGGTTGTCGCGGCTGGGGGTGAAGAAATCCCACAGCGCGGGGTGGGTGTATTCGTCGTGGTATTCGGCGGTGCGCGCGCGCATCAGGTCGCGGGTGGCCTGGTAGATGGTGAAGGTGGGGTCGAGCGTGAAGCCCAGCTCCAGCAGCTCGGTGATCACCGCCTCGTAGCGCTCGCTGCCCTTTTCGCTGGCCTGCGCCCACAGCTTGCCGGCCTCGCCGAAGCGGTGCTGCTCGTCCATGTAGTTGTAGCCGGCCGGGTACTGCTGCACGGTCTGGCTGGTGAACATCGCCTCGGGCAGGCCGTACCAGTGCTCCATGGTGGTCAGGCCCCAGCGCGCGGTGGTGAGCACGTTCACGCGCGCCACGTCGAGCTGGGCGTGGTGGCAGGCGCTGCCCATGCCCTGCTTGCGCAGTTCGTCGAAGGCGGCGGCGAGGATGTCCGGGCGGTAACCGAAACACTTCATGCCCAGCGCGCCCTTGGCCTTCATGCTGCGCACCCACTGGCGCGCCTGCTCGGGCGTGGTGATCGGGCCTTCGTGGCCCATGCCGAAGAAGGCGTAAGGGAACAGGCGCGGCGCGGCGATGGCATTGGCGGCGCTGCGGCGCGCTTCCGAGGCGCACCATTCGATGCCGTTGCCGCAGCCCGGGTCGCGCACGCTGGTGATGCCGTGCGCCAGCCACAGCTTGTAGACGTATTCGGCGGTGACGCCCTGCTCGTCGCCGCCGATGTGGCCGTGCATGTCCACCAGGCCGGGCATCACGTACTGGCCCGTGAGGTCGAGCTCGCGGCCGCCGGGTTTGAGCGCCGGGCGGTTCTTCGGGTCGATCGGCGCGTTGGCGCTGCCGACGATGGCCACCTGCACGATGCGGTTGCCTTCGATGACGATGTCCACCGGCCCATGCGCCGGCGCGCCGGTGCCGGTGATGACGGTGGCGCCGCGCAGGATCAGCTGCGGGTAAGGGCCTTCGCCCTCGTCGCGGTCGGGCGCGGCGGGGATGGCCGCCTGCGCCAGCGGGGCGAGCAGCAGGGCGATCAGGGCAAGCAGTCGAGTCATGGCGGGTCCCGGGCTGGAAGTGGCGGCGGCGCGGGCGGACAATGCCCGCATGCGCCTGCGCTGGTGGCCAAGCTTAGCCATTTTGCTGATCCCCGTTGGCCCGCCGGCCGCGCAGGAGATCACGGTCTACCGCTGCCAGGACGCGCAGGGCCGCGTCACCCTGCAGGACGAACCCTGCCCGGCCGGCGCCGCGCAGAGCACGCGCCGCATGCAGCGGCCGCAGGACCCGCCGCCGAAACCCGCCACGCTACCGGCCGAGGCACCGCAGGCGACGACGCCCGCGCCCACGCCGGAACCCGGCCCGCCGCCGCGCCGTTCGCCGCCCACGCTCTACCAGTGCACCGCCTACGACGGCGCCGTGCGCTACAGCGAAAACTACGACCCGAATCCGCGCTGCATCCCGCTGGCCGTGCTCGGCTACGACGCCGGTCCCTGGGGCGCCACCTGCCGCTGGGTGGAAGACTCCTGCGTTCGCCTCGACGACGCCTCGGCCTGCCTGGTGTACGCCGAAAAATTCGAGCAGGCCGAATCAGACGCCCTGCACGCCTTCAGCGACACCGCCGCCTACCGCAAGTCGGAAGTCATCCGCCTGCGCCAGATCCTCGACGACTGCAAAGAATAGGGGTCAGAGTACTAATTCCGGCTTCACCGGAATTAGTACTCTGACCCCTATTCTTTGCTTCAGAAGCCGTAGCGGAGGAAGCCGCCGTCCACGGCGATGCATTCGCCGGTGACGTAGCTCGAGGCCGGCAGGCACAGGAAGGCCACCGCCGCCGCCACTTCCTCGGGTTCGCCGATGCGGCCCATGGGCGTGCGGTCGAGCACTTCGTCCAGGTAATCGGGGTCGGCCAGCTTGCCCGAGGTGCGGCGGGTGCGGATGTACCAGGGCGCCACCGCGTTCACGCGCACGCCGTCCTCGGCCCATTCGCAGGCCAGGTTCTTCGTCATCTGGTGCAGCGCCGCCTTGCTCATGCCATAGGGCGAACCGGTGCGCACGTGCGTGAGCCCCGACACCGAGCCCACGTTCACGATGCTGGCGCTGGCGTGCTGGCTGAGCAGCGGGAAGGCGAAGCGGCACAGCTCGAAGGCCGAGAACAGGTTGGTCTCGAATATGTCGCGCCACTCGGCGTCGGCGTAGTCCATCGTGGGCTTGCTGGCGTTGGTACCGGCGTTGTTCACCAGCAGCTGCAGGCCCGTGCCCAGGTCCTCGACCCAGTCGAAGATCTCGCGGCGCTGCTCGGGGTCGGAGACGTCGGCGGCGAAAGCGCGCACCTCGGCCTCGGGGAATTCGTCCTCGAGCTCGTCGCGGGTGGCGTCGAGCTGGGCCTGGTCGCGCGCGACGATCATCACGTCGGCGCCCAGCCCCAGCAGTTCGGCGGCGATCGCCCGGCCGATGCCCACGCTCGCGCCGGTCACCAGCGCCACCTGCCCGTCCAGCCGCCAGCGGTTCGCGTCCATTGCCTGCTCCTCGTCGCCCGGGCTTAGGATAACGACCTGCGACCGCATGGAGTAAACCACGATGAAAGCCGCCCTGACCGCCGCCCTGTGCCTGGCGCTGTGCGCCTGCAGCGAGCCGCCGCCCAACGAGGAAGCGCCGCCGCCGGAACCGCAGGCCGCCGCGCCCGCCGAACAGCACACCGAACTGCGCGATGCCATGCAGGCGCCGCTGGACAAGGCCCGCGCGGTGGAAGCCGAACAGGAGCAGCGCGACGCCGACCGCGACCAGGCCCTGGAAGACGCCGGCGGCTGAAGAGACGTTTTTTCCCAAGTCCGGGATGGTCTGGGCGGTTCTTCGCTGACCACCGACGCGGCGCCGGCCCCACCGCGAAGGCNNCTTCACGGCGCGTCCGGACCGGGGCACCCGGCTGGCTGGACGAAAGGCCCGTGACTGCCGGCTCCGATGCTTGCGCGTGACGCCCAGGGCCAAGGCGACACATTTTTCTTGCGAATCGGGCTGGGCTAAGTCGGTTCAGGCACGAACCACGGCGCGTCCTGTCGTTCGCGTCCCTTCGGACGCGGGGTGTGGCGGCTTCGCCAGCATGGAAGATGGCCAGTACGAACCGGTTCGCCGCCCGGCGGCGGGTGTGGGTTCGGGGCAGGCACACCGGGGCATCCGGCATTTGATCGAACTCTGCGGGCTTGGCGCGAAGAGCCTTTCGCCTCAGTCCCGCACC
>DNNT01000064.1 GCA_003497545.1 Arenimonas sp.
ATGAAATCCAAGGGCAAGGACGACCTGGCCCCCATGGTCGCCGGTCAGGTCGTCGAGGCGTCCGTCCTGGGACTGGACCTCTTGACCGAGGAGACGCCGAAGACCCGGGAGCAGAAACTTTCCGAGAAGGCCCTTGAGCGCCTCGAGCGCGAACGGCCCGACTGGGAACTGGGGGCGATGGTATGGTGAGCGTCTGGATCATGGTGGGCCTGTTCCTGTTCGTCGCCGTGTGGGCCTCGTGGGTGCTCGCCGGCGAGCGCCGCGCCCACAACCGCACCCTCGACCGCCTCATGGCGGTCGTCGGGGTCCTGAGCGCGGTGCAGGGGAAGGAGGAGCAGGACGCCCTCGGATGGGTGGACCAGGAGACTGGCCAGTTCAAGCCGCTGGTGCGCGGCGCCCATACGGGGGTTGAGGACGTCGAGGGCACGATGCCGGGAGGGAACTAGATGTCCAGCTACGGCCCGGGCCGCCCCGGGCGCGAAGACCACAACGCCATCGGCGTCGACGAGCAGGGCAACGAGCACGTGCTGCCGTTGCTGGTGGCCGGGCCCGGGGGCGAGAGCGTCAACCCGGAGCCGGGCAGCCAGGGGTGGCAGGAGATCGTGCAGTCCGGGGTCAACGCCGCCGCCGCCGCCGTGCCGCCCAACGAGCAGGAGTTGGCCATCTGGCGGCTCGTGGCCGAGAAGCAGCTGCCCTTGGACTTCGTGCGCCGCGATGATGCGACGTTGACGTTGCGGGTGCCGTCGTCGTGGGGCAGCGGAATCGCTGGAGTCGAGGGACTCATGGTAGCAACTACGGTTCCAGGCACGTTCGACGGGGTTGAGCTCCGCGATCCTCGGCCCACCCCTTACCCTGCTGACTTGACCGAGGTTCTACTGGAGGCTCTCGACGAGGCAGCCTTCACGGTCACGGTGAGCCGCCACGTGGAACAGGCAGTGCACCAGGGAGACACCCACATCTACCCGTGGGCGCAGTGGGCGCAACTGGTCGAGGCGGCCCTGGAGGCGGTAGTCGCCCGCCTGCTGCCCGAGGAGGACGGCGTGGTCGTCGGCCACGTCGAAGACGCAGACCTCGTAGCCCAGGCGCTGGCCCTGCTGGCGCGCGCGAAAGGATAGAACATGAGGGAGATCCACGAACACAAGGTCAACGGGTGCAACGAGAACATCGCCGTCCACGTCGTGGACAAGCCAGGTTCCGGCGACGCACGTCACGAGTATTGTGTCACCATTGGCGCCTTGCATGGTGAGCAGAAGGTGGTCAACCTGTCGTTTCAGAACGGCCCCATCGCCGAGGTCGGCACCAACGGCATCACGCAGGAGGTGCTCATCACCATCTGCATCGACCGCCTGCGCAGCTTCCAGGGCGGGCCCTACGCCTGCAGGGAGAACTCCCTGGCTCTCACGAAGCTGGAGGAGGCGCTGCACTGGCTCAAACACCGGACCGCGCAGCGCTTGGCCAGGGGAGTCGAGGGCACACACGAGATCTAGATCCAGGGCCGCTGGCGGGGGGCGCGCATCCCCGGCGGCCGACAGCTTCACGCGCTCCGTGGCAGGATCCCCCGGCGCTATCCGCGGCGCCGGGGGTAATTCGTTTGTACCCCGCCTGACGTGCCAACTGGTGACATGGCGCAGGATTCTACTGGGGCGATTATCCGCTCCAGCGTCACCAACTCGCCCACTTGATACCAAGAACTACTTGACTCCACCCCTCGCCAGTGGGTAATTATGTCCCAGGTGCCGCAATTTGCGGCACCTGCCGCCCGTACGCGGCACCACAGGGGACCCATGGCGACGCGCAACATGGAGATGGGCAGGGAGGGCTCGCCCCTCTCTGAGATCCAGGTACCGAAGACCACCGAAGAGACGGTGGCCCTCGTGGAGGGCGCCTACGCCTACCTGCGGCAGTTCAAGCGGGTCCTCGAACGGCACTGGCGCGAGGCTATCCTGTTCGTCACCAACGAACAGTGGGTGCGGTTCGACATGTTGTCGAACCGGTTCACCCGCAACAGCCTCGAGCCGTGGATTCCCACCCCGACGACGAACTACCTCTCCAAGCCGTACGACCGCGTCATCGACATCCTGACGTCTCCGGACTTCGCGCCGATCGCGCGCCCGGCAACGCAGGACCAAGCCGACCTCGACGCCGCTCAGGCAGCCAAACGGGTGCTGTCGTACCTGCGCGATCAACTGCACACCCCCGACATGCAACTCGACCTGGCCGCCTGGCTGGTGACCACCGGCAACTGCGTCATGTACGCCAACTGGGACGCCATGGCCGGCGTCACCCAGCGACGCCTGCGCGAGAAGATGGTCTCCACCCCGATCACCCAGCCGACCGCGTACTGCGCCGGGTGCGGCGAAGAGTTCCCCCCAGAGGCCTCCGGGCAGATGTGCCCAGCGTGCTCGCGCGAGACCCTGCGCCCCGAGGACCGCCCACAGTTGGGCCCCGACGGCGCTCCCCTGTTCGACGTGCGCATGGAGAAGCGGCGCGACGCGGACAACCGGCCGCAGTACCGGACCTTCAAGACCGGCGAGGTCTGCGAGGCGGCCGTCAACCTGTTCAACTTCTACCCGCAGCCGCGGGACGACTTCTCCCGCGTCATGTACGTCGACGAGGTGGTCCCCTTCGATCTCGACGAACTGGTCAGCGAGTTCGGCAGCTCGGCCCGCGAGGTCATCGCCGAGGACCTGGAGATCGACCAGTTGACGGGGTTCGTGTCCTCGGCGCGCAGCTACTACTACTCCGAGGCCCAGGAGCGCAAGGGGTCGATGGTGCGGGTCCACTACTTCCGGCACGTGCCCACCGACAAGTTCTCGAAGGGCAAGTACCTCGTGGTCGCCAACGGCCACCTGCTCTACGATGGCGCCCTGGAGGCCTGTCTCGACGGGAAGCTGCCCTACGAGCATGTGCCGTACCGCAAGATCCCCGGCGAGATGTGGGGCATCGGCCCCATGCCGGCGGCGATCCCGGTGCAGAAGCGCATCAACGCCATCGACAGCAACGTCGTCCTCAACCGCAAGACGATGCTCAACCCGCAGTGGACCGTGCCCCAGGGCTCCGGGGTCACCTTCATCGACGGGCGTCCGGGTCTGCTCATCCGCTACAACCCCCACAACACCGGCGGCGCCAAGCCGATGAAGGAGCCTGGTGTCGGGCTCCCCGCGGACATCTACCGCGAGCGCGACCAGGCTCAGTCCGATCTCGAGGAAATCTTCGGCACCGCCGAAGTGTTGACCGGGCAGGCCCCTGCGGGGGTCGAGGCCGGCGTCGCCCTGAACCTGCTGCAGGAGCAGGCGTACCGTCGCTTTGGACCGCTCATGAAGAGGTGGCAGGGGTCCCTGGGGCGCCACGAACAGCGCAAGCTCCTCGTCGCCCGCAAGAAGTGGAAGGACTACCGCCTGGTGCGCGTGCTCGGCGACAACCAGGAGATGGAGGCCTACCACTACCGCGGCGCCGACATCGGCAACACCGTGGACGTGGTCGTTGAGGTGGAGCGCGGCATCCTGCACTCCGAGAGTGCCCGGCAGCAGAAGACCATCATGGCCGCCGACAAGGGCTGGCTCGGCGATCCGCGTCAGCCGCAGGTGCGCGCCAAGTTGCTGGAGGTGCTCGGTGTCGAGGGCTTCGAGACCGAGTACCGCCTCGACGCGAAGAAGGCCATCCGCATCCTGAACCGGATGAAAGATGGCACCCCGGTACCGCCGCCGCTGCCCTTCGACATCCACCCCATTCACTTCCAGGTCCTGGCCGACTTCACCAAGACCTCCGAGTTCGAGGCCCTGCCGCCGCCGGTGCAGATGGCGATTGTCCAGCGGGCGATGGGCCATCAGCAGGCGATGCAGCAGCAGGCGCAGCAGGCGATGATGGCCGCCCAGGCGGCGAAGGGCTCCACCGAAGCTGTGAGCAACCAGGTCGCCGAGTCGGGCGCTTTCGGAGATCGTCCAGAAGCCCAGACCCAGGCAGTGACCGCGCGCTAGCGCAGAAGGGCACCCATGCCTACCGAAGCAGGATTCATGCTCGGCGCTCCGCCCCGCCCGTCCGTGGCGGTCGAGCCCGAGCCCGACTTGACCGANNGGCGCCGAGGACTCCACGGAAAGTGCGGAGACCCCCGACGCGAACGACGAATTGGCGCGGTTGCGGCAGGACCTGGCCCGCACGCAGGGGGCGCTCGCGGTAGCGATGCGCCAGCCCGGCGCGGCGGCCAGCACGCAGGACCCCATCAAGGCGTTCTCCGAGAAGTTCTTCGGGGATCGGTACGCTGACATCCCGGCGGAGACGAAGGCCTTCTTCGAGGAGTACGGGAAGGGCCTCGTCGATCTGGTGACCCAGGGATTCAGTCAACGCCTGGCGGGG
>DNNT01000019.1 GCA_003497545.1 Arenimonas sp.
CTGTCGTTGAAGCCGTCGCCGTCCGCGTCGCGCGAGCCGCCGGTCTGCAGGTCGCAGTCCTCGTCGAAACCGTCGGCGTCGCAGATCTCGATGTTGCCGGGGTAGCGGTTGCGGTCGGAATCGTCGCAGTCGGCGCCACCAGTGGCCACGGAAGCGACCCCATCGCCATCAGCATCCACCGGCCGCAGCGGCGCCGGTTCGCAGCGGCGACCGTCGGCGCTGGCAACCTGCCCGGATGGGCAGCCCAGCGGCTGGCCCGCCTGGCATTGCCGCAGCCGCTGGCCGTCGATGCGGCGGGGCGTGGGCAGGCAGCGCTCGGCGCCATCGGCGCCCACGCCCNNCGGCGTCGGCCGAGCATTGGTGGGTGAGCACCGGGAAGCGCTTCGTCCGGGCTTCGCCGGTGAAGCGGAAGAGCGGTCGGCCCGCGGCTTCGAACAGCACCCGGCGATGGTCCGAGGCCGGCGTCACGCGGAGCTGCTCGAGGTTCCAGTTGTCGCCGCCCACGCCGCCGCCCAGCGTGGTGACCAGTTCGACCGCGCCGATGTCCTGCCAGCGCACGCCGGGCTGCAGGCGCAGGTTCATGCGGCGGGTGGTGTGGTCGGCCAGTCGCTGCAGCCCGTTGGCGTTGTCGACGCTGCCCACCAGCCTGCCGTCGTTGTCGTAGGCGCGCAGGTGCACGTTGTCGTTGCCGCCGCGCAGGTCGTCGCCGCCGGTGGTGACATGGAAGGTAAGGGCGTCGTCGGCGAAGGCGGGCGAGGCCAGCAGCAGCGCGAGCAGGAAGGCACGCATCGGCGTCGGGGTCTTCATGGGCAGCCCTGCCAGCGGTTGGGGTCGGTGTCGTCGCAGTCGTTGCCCACGGGCACGAGCCAGCGGCCTTCGTTGGCGGCGCGCTGCTGGTCCGCCGGGCAGGCCTCCACGCGCTGGCGCGGGTCGCCGTGGGTGTCGCCGTCGGCGTCGAGGAAGAAGCTGAGGCGCTGGCCCTCGTCCACCACGCCATCGCAGTTGTTGTCGAGGTTGTCGCAGACCTCGGGGGCCAGCGGATGCACGCTGCGCTGGCGGTCGTCGCAGTCGGGTCCGGCCGCGTAGCGGTGGGTCCAGCCGGCGTTGATGCGCTTGCGCTCCCAGGGCGTGGGTTGCACGGGGCGGCGCGTGGTCATGGGCGCCTTGCCGGCCTTTGCGCGCGCCTCGGCCTGCGCCTGCTCGCGGGACTGGCGCAGGCGCTCGAACTGTTCGCGGCTGAGCTNNGGGCGGCCTCCGGCCGCGGCGCGATGCGCAGGTCGCCGCGAACCTGCACCGGCGGCGTGGCCTGGGGCACGGGCTTGGCCTCTGCCGCGGGGCGCGGCTTGCCGGCGGGCGGCGTGACCTGGACCTGCGCCATCGCGCTGGGCAGCAGGGCCAGGGAAAGCAGGCTGGCGAGGAACAGGGACTTCACGAGGGCGCTCCCGGGGGTGGGCACGCCGCCGGTGTATCAGGAACCCCGCATCATCACAAGTATGAACGGGATTCCTGTCGCCGCCCTCAGAGGCCCAGCACCGCCGGGCCCTGCCTGAACACGATGTCCACCGGGATGCCCGCCGCCTGCACGCGGTCGAGGTCGGTCTGCAGGTCGGGGCCGATGTTGCCCATTTCCTCGAACAGCGCCTTGGCGCCGGCGTAGTCGCCGTCGCCCTGCAGGGTAAGGATCTTCGCCGACAGCGAATCCACCGCCGCCTGCATTTTTTCGAAGTCCACCCGGTAGCGGCCGGTGGCGGCGTCGCGGCTGAAGGCGCCTTCGCGCTGCAGCCAGTTGAAGGCCACCATGTTGGCCTTGCCGTGCGCGCTGGAGGCGCCGAAGCGCACCGAGCGGAAGATGCCGGCCAGGAAGGTGACGTAGTTGTCGTTGCGCCTGGCCGCGTCGAGCTCGCCCATCTCGCCGAGCCTGCCGATCATGTACAGGCCCAGGATGTCGGCCTTGCCTTCTTCGTAGCCGCTGGCCAGGTCGGTGAGCGCCTCGCGCACCGTGACCTTGCCGTCGAGCGTGTTCTTGATGCCCAGGCCGTGCGCGACTTCATGGAACATCACGTTCTCGAAGAAGGCGTCGAAGGTGATGTTGGCGCGCTGGTCCTGGGCCACCAGCGCGTCGGCGATCGGCACCAGGATGGTGTCGAACTTGGCGCGCATGCTGTTTTCCAGCTGCAGGCGGCGCGAGCCCTTGGCCAGCTGCACCTCTTCGTCGTTGGGCAGGTTGATGGCGATGGTCTTGGCGCCCGAATTGGCGTCGCCGCCGTAGTAGATGGCGAAGTAGGCGTTGAGGTCGGCGTCGGTGCCGGGCATCTCGGCCTTGTAGGCCTCCGGCACCGGCAGGCCGCGCTGCAGCGCCGGCAGGTGCTGGGCGAAACGCGCCAGGCGCTGGCTCCACTCGATGTCCTTCACCAGCACGAAGGCCTCGAACGCGGCCTTGGTGCCGAACAGCGCGTCCTGGTAGCTCTCGATGGGGCCGATGACGACGTCGATGGGGCTGGTCTTCATGTCCATCCAGGCCATGTCGCTGGCCTGGTAGTCGCCGGTGAGCAGCGCGTCGGCGCGCAGGCGCAGGTAATTGCGGAAGCTTTCGTCGGTGGCCACGTCGGCGGCCAGGCTCAGGAGCGCGGCGGCCTGGCCGAGCTCGGCGGCGTATTCCACGTGGTAGGGCACCACGGTCAGCTTGCCGGCGGCGTCGCGGCGGATCAGCGTGTACAGGCTGTCCTTGCCCGGCAGGTCGGCGGCGGCGAATTCTTCCTTCGTCATGTCCTCGGGGTAGAAGCGCGCGCCGGGCGGGCGCGGGCCGATGCCCTCGACGAAGGGTGCGTCGTTGTCCAGGCGGTCCCAGGGGCCGTAGTTGATCTCGGCGAAGCGGCGCGTGGCCGGGTCGCTGATGCCGGAAAGCAGGGCGTCCTTGTCGCCCCAGGTCTGCTTCCAGAACAGCGCGTCCATGATTTCGCCGGCCTGCAGCAGCAGGCGGATGGCCTGGCGGTCGCCTTCGGCCAGCGTGGACAGGTCGGCCGTGAGCGGCACTTCGGCGTAGGCGGCCACCTTGGCGGCGATGTCGTTGGCGGGCTGGGCGGCGGCCTCGCTGGCCGCGTCGGCGCTGGCCTCGGCGGGCACGGGCGCCTGTTCGGCGCGCTGGCAGGCGGCCAGGCCGGTGGCGAAGGTGAGCGCGATGGCGAGGCTGAGCGGGCGAAGCGACATGCAGGACTCCGGGAGCGGCGTGAAGGCCTCCATCCTAGTCCATCACCCGGCCCTCGGTGCGGTTGCGGCCGCCGTGTTTGGCGCGGTAGAGCGCCTGGTCCGCGGCTTCCATCCAGTCGCGCAGTTCGCCGCCCGCGGGTGCTTCCGCCAGGCCCAGGCTGATTGAAAACGACAGGCCCGGCTGGCCTTCGAAAACCGCCGCCTGCACCGCCTCGCGCAGGCGCTCGGCCTCGCGTTCGGCCGCGGCCTGGCCGAGCGGCAGCAGCACGGCGAATTCGTCGCCGCCCAGGCGGCCGGCCACCTGGCCCGCGGGCAGCGTGTCGCGCACCAGGGCGGCGAGCGTGCGCAGCACGTCGTCGCCGGCGGCGTGCCCGAACTGGTCGTTGATGGACTTGAAGTGGTCGATGTCGATCAACAGCAGCGTCGTCGGCGAACCACCAGGCTCCCGCCGCTCCAGCCGGCGGCGCGCCTGCGCCTGCCAGTGGCCGCGGCTGTCGAGCCCGGTGAGCGAATCGCGCCGCGCCAGCTCCTCGAGCTGCTGGTTCTGCTGCTGCACGCGCCGCATCAGGCGGTACAGGTTGGCGCTGACCGCCAGCGTGTGGATCACCATGATCGGCAGGCAGGCCAGCACGACCGCCGTGCGGCTGGGGTAATCCACGGCGAAGCCGGTGGCCAGGCCCACGGCCAGCATCGCCAGCAGCGTGCCCGGCAGCGCCTTGAGCCACAGCCGCGGCACGCCGGAGTTCACCTTGTCGGCGGTGGCCACGGTCAGCAGCACGGCGCTGGGCAGCAGGTTGAAATGCATCAGCGGCAGCCAGCTGCCTGCGATCACCGAGTCGATGAGGAAGTTGCGCGCTTCCGCCGCGTACGGGTCGCGGCTGCGCACCGCCAGCAGGTAAGCCAGGTGCGGCCAGGCGAAGCAAGTGGCCAGCGCCCAGGCCCAGGACGGCCAGCCGGCGTCGAGGTCGCCCAGCACCACGCCCAGCGGCAACGCCGCCAGCCCCATGCCCAGCACGCGGAAACGGTAGGTCAGGCGGGGCAGGAAACGCGGGCGCACGGACATGCGTGCATGAAACCACACCTGCCCGGGCGTATGCTCCCTTCGCCGGGGGGCGCACCTTTGCACAGGAGGCCACTCATGGACGCACGCAAGCCGCCGCCGAAGCCGGGTGGCCCGCTGGCCGCGCGGGTCGCGGCGCTGCTGGAAACCGCCGACGTGCGGCTGGACGGCGACCGGCCCTGGGACCTGCAGGTGCACGATGCCCGCCTGCCCACGCGGCTGCTGGCGCAGGGCTCGCTGGGCCTGGGCGAGGCCTACATGGACGGCTGGTGGGACAGCGCCGACCTCGATGGCCTGCTCTGGCGCCTGCTGCAGGCGCGCCTGGACGAACGCCGCCCGGGCCTGGCCGACGCCTGGGACGGCCTGAAGGCGCGGCTGTTGAACCTGCAATCCACCCGCCGGAGCCTGGAAGTGGGCCGGCGCCACTACGACCTCGGCAACGACCTGTACGCAGCGATGCTCGGCCGCCGCCTGGTGTACAGCTGCGGCTACTGGCGCGAGGCGCGCGACCTCGACGCGGCGCAGGAGGCCAAGCTCGATCTCGTTTGCCGGAAGCTCGGCCTGCGCGCCGGCCAGCGCCTGCTCGACGTCGGCTGCGGCTGGGGCGAAACCCTGAAATTCGCCGCCGAACGCTACGGCGCGGCCGGCGTGGGCATCACCATCTCGCGCGAGCAGGCCGACTACGCGCGCCGGCTCTGCGACGGCCTGCCGGTGGAAATCCGCCTGCAGGATTACCGCAAGATCGACGAGCCCTTCGACCACATCCTGTCGATCGGCATGTTCGAACACGTGGGCGTGCGCAACTACCGCGGTTTCTTCGAGCGCATGCGCCGCTGCCTGGGGCCGGACGGCTTGTTCCTGCTGCACAGCATCGGCGGCGAACGCTCGACCGACCATACCGACCCGTGGATCGGCCGCTATGTCTTCCCGAATTCCATGCTGCCGTCGGCGGCGCAGCTGGCGCGGGCGGTGGAGGGGCTGTTCGTTATCGAGGACTGGCACAACTTCGGCGCCGACTACGACCGCACGCTGCAGGCCTGGCGCGACAAAGTGGAGCGGGCCTGGACGCGGCTGGAGCGCTACGACGAACGCTTCCGGCGCCTGTGGCGCTTCTACCTGGCCAGTTCGATGGCGCTGTTCCGCAGCCGGCGCGGGCAACTGTGGCAGCTGGTGCTGTCGCCGGGCGGCGTGCCCGGTGGCTACGTGGCGCCGCGCTGAAGGGCCGGGCGGCGCGGGCCGCCCGGCCGGTGCCCGCTAGCGCGGGAGCTTGCGGTGGATGTAACGCTGCTGGTGGTCGTTGAGGCGCACCTGCGAGTCGTGCGGGCCCGGCAGGTCGCGCTGCAGCGGCACGTGCGCCTTGCTCGAGCGCACCTGCTGCGGGCCCCGGGCGCCGTCGAGCGGCGAGGGGTGGGGCGCCTCGGGTGAATAGGGCGGCGTGCCCAGGAACGGCGGCGCGCCGACCACCGGCGCGGGTGCGGGCTTGGCCCGGGGCGCGGCTGGCTTTGCCGTGGCCGCCTGGGGTGCGGCGGGTTTCCTGGCGGCCGGCTTCTTCGCAACGGGCTTGCTTGCAACTGGCTTTTTCGCGACGGATTTCTTCGCGACAGCCTTCTTGGCAACCGATTTCTTCGCCACGGATTTCTTCGCGACGGCTTTTTTCACTGTGCTTTTCTTGGCGACCGATCGTTTGGCCGCGGGCTTCCTGGCGGCTGCTTTCTTCGCGACGGGCTTCTTCTTCGCGGCGACCTTCTTGCTGGCGGTCTTGCTGGCAGCCGTCTTGCGTGCCGCGGACTTCTTCGGTGCGGGCTTTTTCGCGGCGGCCTTGCGGCGGGGCTTGCTGGCGGCAGTGGCCATGACATCCTCCTGGGCGGGCGGGAACCGGATGGCCCGAGTCTAGACCTTGCTGCAGTGCAATATCCGCCCCCTTGCCGCGGCCGCGTCCTGGCCTATCATCAGGAACCCCCCGACCCGGATCGACCCGATGCGCTGCAGGCCCCTGCTTCCCGCCATCGCCATTGCGCTGCTGCTGTCGCCCGCGGCGCAGGCCGCGGTTTACAAATGCGACATCAACGGCGTGACCCGCTACCAGGACAATCCCTGCCCGGGCCAGAAGGACCAGAAGCCGCACATCGAAGACGCCCCGGCGCCCGCCGCCGGCGCACCGTCCGCGTCCCCCGTCGCGGGCGCGGCCGCCGAAGCGCCGCGCCCGCGCGGCCGCACCGCGCCCAAGCCGCCGCTGCCCGAGGACGACGACACGCCGCTCGACCGCGTCGGCCAGCTCTACCACGAGATCCTGGCCGCCCAGGCCGAACAGCGCGGCGTGCTGGACGGCTACCGCGAGGCCGTGAAGGCGCTGGCGGCGACGCAGGCAGGTCGCGAGCCCTCGCCCGGGGCGGAGGCCGAACGCAAGGTGCTTGAACAGGAATGGAAGGAGCGGCGCCTCGTTGCCGCCGACCGCGTCCGCCGGCTGCAGGGTGAACTGCGCCGCCTGTGCCCGAACGGCACCATGATGGTCGGCGCGCGCCAGGTATGCCGCTGATACGCGCCCGCCACCGGCTTGCCGGCCTGCTGCTGGCGCTGGCCTGCCTGCCTGCGCTGGCCGCCGGCCCCACGGCGCTGCGCGTGGGCGGCGACCCCAACTACCGGCCCTACCACTACCTCGCCGAGGACGGCTCGCCGCAGGGTTTCGACGTGGCCGTGATGAGCGCCATCGCCCGCGAGCGCCGGCTGGACCCGCGCTTCGAATTCGGCGAATGGGGTCGCATGCTCAACCGCCTGGAGCACGGCGAGGTCGATGCCGTGCCCATGTTCGTCTCCGAGGACCGCGCGCTGCGTTTTCGTTTCTCCCGGCCTTTCCTGCGCCGCCACCACGTGCTGTACGGGCGCCGCGGCCAGCAGGTGGGAACGCCCGACCAGCTCGCCGGCCGGCGCGTGGCCGTGCAGTTCGGCGGCATGGCCTGGGAGTGGCTGATCAATGAACAGGCCAACGCCGTGCTGCGGCCAATGAACGACGAAGCCGCCGCGCTGGTCGCCGTGGCCGCGGGCAATGCCGACTTCGCGCTGCTGCCCTCCGACATCGCCGAGCGGGCGCTCGCCGCCGGCGACCTGGGCGACATCCAGCCGGTCAGTCCGCCCTGGCTGGAGCGCAACTATGCCTTCGGCGTGAATCCCGCCCGCCCGGAACTGGTGGCGGAACTGGATGCCGGGCTGCAGGCCATCGAGGCCAGCGGCGAACTGGCGCGGCTGCAGCAGCAGTGGCTGCAGCCGGCCGCGGCAAAGGTGGCCAAAGCCCGGCCGCTGCCGGTCTGGCTGCCCGTGGTGCCGGTGGCGCTGGTGCTGCTGGGCGGAGTGGTGTTCCTGCTCCGGCGCAACGCCGCCGCCGGGCGCGACTGACTCAGGCCGTTTGCGCCAACGCCCCGGCGGACTGCGTGGCGGTGCGGTTGCGGCCGCCGTGCTTGGCGCGGTAAAGCGCCTTGTCGGCCGACTCGATCCATTCGCGCAGTCCCAGGTCGTCGTCGCGCGCCTGGGCCAGGCCGATGCTCACCGAGCAGCGCAGGCCGGGCGCCTGCGGCAGCGAAAACGCCTGCACCGACTCACGCAGCCGTTCGGCCACCACTTCGGCCTCGGCCTGCGTGGCCGGCAGCGCGATCGCGAATTCGTCGCCGCCCAGGCGGCCGGC
>DNNT01000032.1 GCA_003497545.1 Arenimonas sp.
GCGGATTCCCGGGTCATGCCGGCCATGCGCAGCGCCAGCTGCTTGGCTTCGCCCTGGGCGATGGGGCCGCACTTGGACCAGAAGTGCAGGGCGCGCTCGACCGCCGCGTCCAGCTCGGCCGCCGGCACCACCTGGTGCAGCAGGCCGATGGCCTGGGCCTCGGGGGCCTCGATCACTTCCGCGCCCGTGAAAAGGCGGCGTGCATGCCGGCCACCGATGGCCTGCACCACGTAGGGCGAAATCACCGCCGGCACCAGCCCCAGCTTTACCTCCGACAGCGAGAACTTGGCCGTGTCCACGCCGATGGCGAAGTCGCAGCAGGCGATGAGCCCCACGCCGCCGCCGTAGGCCGAGCCGTTCACCCGGGCGATCGTGGGCTTGGACAGGAAGTTCAGGGTGCGCATCAGCGCCGCCAGGCGCAGGGAATCGTCGCGGTTTTCCTGCTCGCTGGCCGCGGCCATGCGGCGCATCCAGCCCAGGTCGGCGCCGGCCGAGAAGGTGCTGCCTTCGCCGGTCAGCACCACGGCGCGCACGGCGGGGTCGGCGTCCAGGCCGCGCAGGGCCTCGGTGAGCTCGGCGATCAGGGTGTCGTCGAAGGCGTTGTGCACGCCCGGCCGGGCCAGGGCCACCCGGGCCGTGGCGCCGCTGCGCTCGATTTTTATGACTTCGATCATGGGGGCTCCCTCGGGAAGCCGCCATGATAGCGGCAAGCCGTCCGACGGCCGGTGGCGGCAGGCCCTGTTGCCGGGGGCTTTCCGGCCTTATAATGCGAATCATTCTCACAAAGGTGGGCATCGACATGGTCCTTTCCGATCTTGAAGCCGGCGCGGTGGGCACCGTGGACGCGGTGCACGACGCCGGCCCCGACGACCTGGTGGCGCGCCGCCTGCGCGACATCGGCTTCGTCAGCGGCGAGACCGTGCGCATGGTGACCCGCGGCCCGCTCGGCGGCGAGCCGCTGCTGGTGCAGGTGGGCTTCACCCGTTTCGCCATGCGCCGCCAGGAAGCCCAGCGGGTGCGACTGCAGCGCCCGGGGGGCTGAGTGTCCGCACTGAACATCGCCCTGGTCGGCAACCCGAACTGCGGCAAGACCGCGCTCTTCAACCGCCTCACCGGCAGCCGCCAGAAGGTGGCGAACTACGCCGGCGTCACCGTCGAGCGCAAGGAAGGCCTGTTCCGCACCCCGGGCGGCCGCAGCGTGCGCGTGCTCGACCTGCCCGGCGCCTACAGCCTCGACGCCACCAGCCCCGACGAGGCCATCACCCGTGACGTCTGCCGCGGCGCGCTGCCCGGCGAACCGGTGCCCGACCTGCTGGTGTGCGTGGTGGACGCCACCAACCTGCGCCTGCACCTGCGTTTCGTGCTGGAACTGCGCCGCCTGGGCCGCCCCATGCTGCTGGCGCTGAACCTGATGGACCAGGCCCGCCGCCGCGGCATCACCATCGACGTGGCCGCCCTGCAGGCCCGCCTGGGCATGCCGGTGGTGGAAACCGTGGCCGTGAAGCGCGACGGCGCGGAAGCGCTGGTCGCCATGCTGGACGGCGCGGTGCCGCCGGCCCCCGAGGCCGGCGAAGACCACGGCGACCTGCACGCCCAGGTGTCGGCCCTGCTGGCCGAAGCCGTGACCATGCCCGAGCGCACCAGCCGCCTCGACGAGCGCCTGGACCGCTGGCTGCTGCACCCGGTCTGGGGCCTGGTGATCCTGGCGGCGGTGATGTTCCTGGTGTTCCAGGCCGTCTTCAGCTGGGCCGGGCCGCTGCAGGACACGCTGGCGGGCTGGATCTCGGTGTTGGGCGAATCCATGGGCGGTGCGCTGCCCGACGGCCCGCTGCGCAGCCTGGTACAGGACGGCCTGTTCGCCGGCTTGGGCACGGTGATGGAATTCCTGCCGCAGATCCTGCTGCTGTTCACCTTCATCCTGGCGCTCGAGGAATCGGGCTACCTGCCGCGCGCCGCCTTCCTGCTCGACCGGCCCATGCGCGCCGCCGGGCTCACCGGCCGCAGCTTCATCCCGCTGCTCTCCAGCTTCGCCTGCGCCATCCCCGGCATCATGGCCACGCGCTCCATCCAGGACCCGCGCGACCGGCTCACCACCATCCTGGTGGCGCCGCTGATGACCTGCTCGGCGCGCCTGCCGGTGTACACGCTGCTCATCGGCGCCTTCATCCCCGACCAGCCGGTGTGGGGCGTATTCAACCTGCAGGGCCTGGTGCTGTTCGCGCTGTATGTGGCGGGCATCGTGAGCGCGATGGGCGCCGCCTGGGTGATCCAGAAGCTGCGCCACACCGAAGGCGAACACGTGCTGCTGCTGGAACTGCCCAGCTACCGGCTGCCGAACCTGCTCGACCTGGGCATCGGCCTGTGGGAGCGCGCGCGCATCTTCCTGCGCCGGGTCACCGGCATCATCCTGTCGCTCACCGTGCTGCTGTGGTTCCTGTCGAGCTACCCGGCACCGCCGGAAGGCGCCACGCTGCCGGCCATCGACTACAGCCTGGCCGGGCGCATCGGCCGCTGGATGGAGCCGCTGTTCGCGCCCATCGGCTTCAACTGGCAGATCTGCATCGCGCTGATCCCGGGCCTGGCGGCGCGCGAGGTGGCGGTGGCGGCGCTGGCCACGGTGTATGCACTGTCGGCGGCCAACGACGCCGAGGCCATCACCTCGCTCTCGCCGCTGATCGCCGCCGACTGGTCGCTGGCCACGGCGCTGTCGCTGCTGGTCTGGTACGTGTACGCGCCGCAGTGCCTGTCCACCATCGCGGTGATCAAGCGCGAAACCAACAGCTGGAAGCAGGCGGGTTTCGCCACCGGCTACCTGTTCGCGCTGGCCTACCTGGCCTCGCTGGTGACTTACCAGCTCACGGCGTGGCTGATGTCATGAGCCCGCTGCTGCAGACGCTGGTGGTGGCGGTGATCGTGCTGGCCTGCACGCTGTCGCTCTTGCGCCGCTTCCTGCCGCGGCTGAGCTGGCAGTCGCAGGCACGGCTGTCGTATTTCCTCGAGCGCGAAGGCCGCCCCGCCGCGCTGCGCCGCCTGGGCCTGGCCCTGCGGCCGCCCATCGCCGCCAGCGCCAGCGCCTGCGGCACCGGCGGCTGCAACACCTGCCAAGGCTGCAAATAAGCCCGCTTTACATCCGGAAGACGCCGAAGCGGTCTTTTTCGATGGGGGCGTTGAGGCTGGCCGAGAGCGCCAGGCCGAGCACGCGGCGGGTGTCGGCGGGGTCGATGATGCCGTCGTCCCACAGGCGCGCGGTGGCGTAGTAGGGGTGGCCCTGGCGTTCGTACTGGTCGCGGATGGGGGCCTTGAAGGCTTCCTCTTCCTCGGCGCTCCAGGCCTTGCCCGCGGCTTCCAGGCCGTCGCGCTTCACGGTGGCCAGCACGCTGGCGGCCTGTTCGCCGCCCATCACGGAAATGCGCGCGTTCGGCCAGGTCCACAGGAAGCGGGCGCCGTAGGCGCGGCCGCACATGGCGTAGTTGCCGGCGCCGAAGCTGCCGCCGATGACCACGGTGAACTTCGGCACGTGGCTGCAGGCCACCGCCGTGACCATCTTGGCGCCGTCCTTGGCGATACCGGCGTTTTCGTACTTCTTGCCGACCATGAAGCCGGTGATGTTCTGCAGGAACACCAGCGGGATGTCGCGCTGGTTGCACAGCTCGATGAAGTGCGCGCCCTTGAGCGCGCTCTCGGCGAACAGGATGCCGTTGTTGGCGACGATGCCCACCGGGTAGCCGTGGATGTGCGCGAAGCCGCAGACCAGGGTCTTGCCGTAGCGCGCCTTGAATTCCTGGAACTCGCTGCCGTCCACCACGCGGGCAATGACCTCGCGGATGTCGAAGGGCCGGCGGGTGTCGCGCGGGATCACGCCGTAGAGCTCTTCGGCCGGGTACAGCGGCTCGCGCGGCGGCTGCACCGCCACGGGAAGCTGCTTGCGGCGGTTGAGGTGCTTCACGATGTCGCGGGCGATCTGCAGCGCGTGGCGGTCGTTTTCGGCGAAGTGGTCGGCCACGCCGCTCACCGCGGTGTGCACGTCGGCGCCGCCGAGCGATTCGGCGTCCACCACCTCGCCGGTGGCGGCCTTCACCAGCGGCGGGCCGCCCAGGAAGATGGTGCCCTGTTCGCGCACGATGATCGATTCGTCGCACATCGCCGGCACGTAGGCGCCGCCGGCGGTGCAACTGCCCATGACCACGGCGATCTGCGGGATGTTCTTCGCGCTCAGCCGGGCCTGGTTGTAGAAAATGCGGCCGAAGTGCTCCTTGTCCGGGAACACCTCGTCCTGCAGCGGCAGGAAGGCGCCGCCGGAATCCACGAGGTACAGGCAGGGCAGGTGGTTTTCCAGCGCCACTTCCTGCGCGCGCAGGTGTTTCTTCACCGTCATCGGGAAGTAGGTGCCGCCCTTCACCGTGGCNNAGAGTTCGAGGAAGGGCGAGCCCGGGTCGAGAAGGGCGGCGATGCGCTCGCGCGGCAGCAGCTTGCCGCGTTCGGTGTGCTTGCTGCGGGCCTTTTCGCCGCCGCCCAGCGCGGCGCGCGCCAGCTGCGCCTCGAAGTCGGCCACGGCGGCGCGCAGCTGCGCGGCGTTGCCCTGGAATTCGGGGTCGCGGGGGTCGATGTGGCTGGTGAGGAGGCTCATGCGGGTCCGTCCGAGCGGGAACCCACCGAGTTTAAAAGAAAACGGGCGCGACT
>DNNT01000073.1 GCA_003497545.1 Arenimonas sp.
CCCCCTCTGCGTACGCTGCCGCAATCGCGGCGCATTGGCGTTCCGCGGGGACAAGCGCGTGCGCTGCGCGCACGAGCTCGCCAGCCGGCTGACCAATGCGCCGCGACTGCGGCAGCGTGCACACACCTCTATGGATGAAGCGGAGGCAGGATGCCGTAGCGGCCGCCCCTCGATGGGCAGGACGCCGCGTCGAGGGGCGGGCAGCCATAGAGGTGTGTGCGCGATGACGCCCGGCGGAACCAACCGAACACGAGCAAGTGACCTGCCTGGCGAAGCCAGGCCTCAGCCGCAGCCCACCAGCTTCAGCCGCTGGCCGGCGCGGATCACGTAGGGCGAACGCAGCCCGTTGGCCCTGGCCAGGGCGGTGGCGCCGCCGCAGCCGTGGCGGCGCGAGATGGAGCTGAGCGTATCGCCGGATTTCACCCGGTAGCTGCGGTCCGGGCCGCGGGTGGCGGTGGCCGGCACGGTGGGTTTGCTGGCCGCCATCAGCGCCACGGCCTGCTGCGCGCGCGGGCCGCTCACGCAGTGCTCGCGGTACAGCGGCGGCACCGCCACCGGCACGCGCAGCTCGGTGCCGGCGGTGATGGCGACGTGCGGCTCGTAGCGCGGGTTGAGGTTGCGCAGCGCGCGGAAGAAGCCGTCGCGCGGGCCGCCCAGGCAGATCGCCAGCTGGTAGATCGAGGCCGGGGCTTCGAGCCTGATCACCGTGGCCGCGCCGTCCACCTTCGGGAATTCCAGGCCGTACTCCTCCGGGTGCAGGAACAGCCAGGCCGCCGCCAGCACGTAGGGCACGTAGTCGCGCGTTTCCGGCGGCAGCTGGGCCTGCACCGACGGGTCCCAGAACGACTTGTCGCCCGCCGCGCGCTTGAGCCGCAGCGCCCGGCCTTCGCCGCCGTTGTAGGCCGCCACCGCGAAGGCCAGGTCGTCGCCCAGCTCGGCGAAACGCTCGTTGAAGTAGAGCACGCTCGCGCGCGCCGCCAGCTGCGGGTCGTAGCGGGTGTCGAAGCCTTCGCGCCAGCCCAGGCCGAAACGCGCGCCCGTGGCCGGCATGAACTGCAACGGGCCCGCCGCGCCCGCGCGCGACACCGCGTGCACGCGGCCGTTCGACTCCTTGGCCAGGATGCCGAACAGCAGCGCCTCGGGCAGGCCCGCCTGCTCGTACTCGGGCCACATCAGGAAGCGCATCTGCTGGTAGTTCTCCCAGCTGGTGACCAGGCTCGGGCGCATCCACGTGAGCCATTCGGCCATCGCCGCCTTCACCGGCTCGTTGAGCTCGATCACCTGGCGCAGGTCGCGGCCGCGCAGCATCGCCACCGGGCGCGCCGCGGCGGGCATGGCGCCGAGCACCGGCGAGGCTTCGTCGGCCGGGCGGGCGCCGTCTGTGGGCGTGCTGAAGCCTTCGCCACCGCCGGCCAAACCCGCGCCTTCCTGCACCAGAGCGTCGTAGGCGGCCAGGAAACGCGCGGTGTCGCAGCCGCGGGTGTCGCCGCAACGGCGCGCCGATTCGAGCAGCGACGCCGAGGCCTCGCGGATCGATTCGCGGCCCAGCACCGCCTCGCCCCGACCGAGCTGGGCCAAGCCTTCGCGGAACTGTTCGCTGGCGGACTCGAGCTGGTCGTAGAGCTTCTGGGCGTTGGCCGGCACGCGGCGGGCTTCGACGGGGGCGGACAGCAGCGCCGCGGCGGCGCACAGGACCAGCAGGAATGAGGGACGCATCGGGACCTTCCGGGAAACAGGGCGGCAGACTAGCGANNCGCCTGCCCGGCGCGGCAAGCGCCAGGCGTCCTGCCCTGCGGCTAGAATCGAGGAAACACGACCCGACGGAGCCTTCCCTGATGAGCGACATCCTGATCGGCAAGGGCGACCTGCCCGTGCGCCTGCTGGGCAAGTACGGCAATCGCCACGGCCTGGTCGCCGGCGCCACGGGCACCGGCAAGTCGGTGACGCTGATGGTGATGGCCGAAGGCTTCTCGCGCCTGGGCGTGCCGGTGGTGATGGCCGACGTGAAGGGCGACATCGCCGGCCTGGCCATGCCCGGCGTGTCGAACGAGAAGATCGCCGCGCGCGTGCAGCAGATCGGCGTCGAGAGTTATGCCAACGAAGCCAGCCCGGTGGTGTTCTGGGACCTGTACGGCAAGCTCGGCCACCCGCTGCGCACCACCGTGTCCGAGGTCGGGCCGGCGCTGATGTCGCGCATGCTCGAGCTCAACGACACCCAGTCGGGCGTGATGGACATCGCCTTCAAGCTGGCCGACGACCACGGCCTGCTGCTGCTCGACCTCGACGACCTGCGCGNNGGCCGCGGCGTCATCAACCTCATCGCCGCCGACCAGCTCATCCTTCGCCCGCGCCTGTATTCGAGCTTCCTGCTGTGGCTGCTGAGCGAGCTGTTCGAAACCTTGCCGGAAGTCGGCGACCTCGAGGTGCCCAAGCTGGTGTTCTTCTTTGACGAGGCGCACCTGCTGTTCGACGACTGCCCGCCGGCGCTGAAGCAGCGCGTCGAGCAGGTGGTTCGCCTGATCCGCTCCAAGGGCGTGGGCGTGTACTTCTGCTCGCAGAATCCCGATGACGTGCCCGACGAGGTGCTGGGCCAGCTGGGCAACCGCGTGCAGCACGCGCTGCGCGCCTTCAC
>DNNT01000049.1 GCA_003497545.1 Arenimonas sp.
ATCAGCGCGATCAGCGGCGACACCACGATGCCGGTGCCCTCGCGCAGCAGCGCCGGCACCTGGTAACACAGCGACTTGCCGGCACCGGTGGGCATCAGCACCAGGCAGTCGCCGCCGGCGACCAGCTGGTCCACCACGGCGGCCTGCTGGCCACGGAAACCGGCGAAGCCGAAGACGCGGCGCAGCAATTCGAGGGCGGGGGTGCTCATGACGCCATTTTACCGGCTGCGGATGCGAAGGCGGCGGCAGGCTTCCCCGCCGCCGCCCCGGAAATCCACCCGCTGGGGGTGGGAAGGCTCACTCGAGCAGCGAACGCAGCATCCAGGCGTACTTCTCGTGCACCTGCAGGCGCTGGGTGGCCAGGTCCACGGTGGGGTCGTCGCCGGCCGCGTCGGCGGTCTTGAGGACCTTGCGGGCGGTGCGGCAGACGGCTTCGTTGCCCGCCACCAGCTGGCGCACCATGTCCTGCCAGCCCAGTGTGCCGGCGGCCGATTCCTCGCGGATGCTCGAGAGCTTCACGAATTCGGCATAGGAGCCCGGCGCGTTGAAGCCCAGGGCGCGGATGCGTTCGGCGATCTCGTCGAGCGCGGTCCATTGCTCGGTGTACTGGGTCATGAACATGGCGTGCAGGGTGTTGAACATCGGCCCGGTCACGTTCCAGTGGAAATTGTGGGTCTTGAGGTAGAGCGTGTAGCTGTCGGCCAGGAAGTGCGACAGGCCATCGGCGATCTTGCGGCGGTCCTTCTCGCCGATGCCGATGTCGATCTTCGGGGCGCCCTTTTCCGGCGCGGGGGCCTTCTTCGAAGCCATGGCTTTGCTCCTGTTTGGGGACGAAACCATCCTACGACATCACGCGTCGAGCACGGCTGAACCGCGGCGCAGAGGTTACAATCGCGTGATATGCCTGCTGCCCCGGCCCCCCTTCCCGCGTTCGCCGACGAGGCCGTGCGCAGCCGCGACCGCGGCCGCCTGCTGCGTCTGCTCGGCGCCGCGGGCAAGGCGCCCGGCGACGCCCGCAAGCGCGCCGATTACGAAACCGCCCTGGCCGCCTCGATGGCCGCCCGCGAAGCGCGCGACGCCCGTGCGCCGAAGCCCTCCTTCGACGACAGCCTGCCGGTGGCGCGCGAGGCCGATACGCTCATCGAGCTCATCCGCAAGCACCCGGTGGTGGTGGTCGCCGGCGAAACCGGTTCCGGCAAGACCACCCAGCTGCCCAAACTGTGCCTTGCCGCCGGCCGCGGCCGCGCCGGCCTGATCGGCTGCACCCAGCCGCGACGCATCGCCGCGCGCGCGGTGGCGCGGCGCGTGGCCGAGGAGCTGCAGTCACCGCTGGGCGGCGCGGTGGGCTACCAGGTGCGTTTCACCGAAAACGTCGGCGACGACACCTTCATCAAGTTCATGACCGACGGCATCCTGCTGGCGGAAANNCACGAGCGCAGCCTCAACATCGACTTCCTGCTCGGCTACCTCAAGCAACTGGTGGCGCGCCGGCCCGACCTCAAGCTCGTCATCACTTCGGCCACCATCGACACCGAGCGTTTCGCCAGGCACTTCGGCAACGCGCCGGTGGTGAGCGTGGAAGGCCGCAGCTTCCCGGTGGAAGTGCGCTACCGCGCCGGCGGCGGCGAGCAGGGCGACGAGGAAGCCCTGCCGCTGGCCGAGGCCATCGTCGGCGCGGCCGATGAAATCACCCGCACCGACCCGCAGGGCGACATCCTCGTGTTCCTGCCCGGCGAGCGTGAAATCCGCGACGCCCACGCCGCGCTCAACCGCCGCAAGTACCGCGCCACCGAAGTCATCCCGCTGTACGCGCGGCTGTCGGTGCGCGACCAGGACAAGGTGTTCAACCCCGGGCCGGGGCGACGCATCGTACTGGCCACCAACGTGGCGGAAACCTCGCTCACGGTGCCGCGCATCCGCTACGTGATCGACCCCGGCCTGGCGCGCGTGAAGCGCTACAGCCCGCGTGGAAAGCTCGACCGCCTGCACATCGAACCCATCAGCCAGGCCAGCGCCGACCAGCGCAAGGGCCGCTGCGGCCGCGTCGCCGCCGGCGTGTGCTACCGCCTTTACGCCGAGGACGACTTCGCCGCGCGCCCGCGCTACACCGACCCGGAAATCCTGCGCGCCTCGCTGGCCGGCGTCATCCTGCGCATGCTCTCGCTGGGCCTGGGCCGGGTGGAGGATTTCCCCTTCATCGACCCGCCCGACCCGCGCGCGGTGGCCGACGGCTGGCAGACCCTGGCCGAACTGGGCGCGGTGGACGCCGAACGCCAGCTCACGGCCACCGGCCGGGAAATGGCGCGCCTGCCGGTGGACCCGAAGCTGGCGCGCATGCTGGTGGCCGCGCGCGAACACCGCTGCCTGCCTGAGCTGCTGGTCATCGCCGCCTTCCTCGGCATCCAGGACCCGCGCGAACGCCCCGCCGACGCGCGCGAAAAGGCCGACAACGCCCATGCGGAATTCGCCGACCCGAACTCCGAGTTCGTCGGCATCCTCAAGCTCTGGGAGGCCTACCGCGCCGCCCACGAGGACCTGACGCAGTCGAAGCTGCGCAGCTGGTGCGAGAAGCGTTTCCTCGCCTTCCTGCGTATGCGCGAGTGGCGCGAGCTGCACCGCCAGCTCCTGCTCGCCTGCGAAGAGATGCGCTGGGAAGCCGGCGGCCACCCCGCGCTCGACGAACTGCTCGCGGCCGGCCAGCGCGACGGCGGTCGCGGCCCGTCCAAGGGCCTTGCGAAGAACCAGGCGCTGCACCGTGCGCTCATCGCCGGCCTGCCCAGCCAGGTGGGCCACCGCACCGAAAAGGGCGTGTACGACGCGCCGCGGCAGCGCAAGTTCCAGCTCTTCCCCGGCAGCGCGCTGGCGAAGCAGCCGCCGGCCTGGGTGCTGGTGGCCACGCTGCTCGACACCCAGAAGGTCTGGGGCCTGATGGCGGCGAAGATCGAGCCCGACTGGGTCATCGCCGAACTGCCGCACCTGCTGGCGCGCAAGCACTTCGACCCGCACTGGTCGCGCAGCCAGGGCCGCGTGCTGGGCAGCGAACAGATCTCGCTGTTCGGCCTGGTGCTGGCGCCGAAGAAGCCCGTGCACTATGGCGGCCTGTACCCCGCCGAGGCGCGCGAGATCTTCGTTCGCCACGGCCTGGTGCCCGGCGAAGNNTATGTCGTCGGCATCTTCGTCTTCGCCATCCTGATGATCATCAACCTGGTGGTCATCACCAAGGGCGCGGGGCGCGTGTCGGAAGTCAGCGCCCGCTTCACCCTGGACGCCTTGCCCGGCAAGCAGATGGCGATCGACGCCGATCTGAACGCTGGCCTCATGACCCCCGAAGAAGCCAAGCTGCGCCGCGCCGGCCTGGTGGCCGACGAAGGCTGGCAGGCGCGCTGGTACCTCGACCGCCTGCCGCCGGAACTCAATTCCGTCGCTGGCCTCGACAGCTGGTTCGCCAAGCTGCCACCCGAGCAGAAGAAGGCGCTGGAGTGGCCGCTGGCCGAACTGCTGCCGGGCGAGGGCAGCGAAGCCGAGCGTTTCCCCAAGTTCATGGCGCTGGGCGACGCGCGCCTGGCGCTGCACTACCGCTTCGAACCGGGCCACCCCGAAGACGGCGTCACGCTCGACGTGCCGCTGCACCTGCTCAAGGCGCTGGATGCTGCGCGCCTGGGCTGGCTGGTGCCGGGCCTCGTGGAGGAAAAGGCCACCGCGCTCATCCGTGGCTTGCCCAAGGCCCAACGCCGCAACTACGTGCCCGCGCCCGATTTCGCCCGCGCCTTCGCCGAAGCGCACCCGAAGCCAGCCGCCGATTCGCTGCCCGGCACGCTGGCGCGTTTCCTGACCCAGGCTACCGGCGCCCCCGTGGCCGCGCTCGATTTCGACGAAACCGCGCTCGACCCGCACCTGCGCATGAACCTGCGCCTGGCCGAGCGCGACGGTCGCGTGCTGGCGATGTCGCGCGACCTGGCCGCGCTGAAGGACAAGTTCGGCGAACGCGCCGAGCGTGCCTTCGCCGAACGTGCCGGCGAAGCGCTGGCGCGCGAAGGCCTCACCCGTTTCCCCGACGCGCCGATCCCGGTGCAGGTGGCCGGCGCCGCCGGCGTGCCGGCCTTCCCCGCGCTGGTGGACCAGGGCGAAAACGTGGCGCTGAGCGTATTCGCCGACGCCACCGAAGCCGCGCGCGAACACGCCGCCGGCGTGCGCCGCCTGCTGCGCCTGGCGCTGGCCGACAAGCTCCGCCAGGCGCGCAAGCAGTTGCCGGTGTCGCCCAAGCTGGCGCTGCTGTACGCCGCGATCGAAGGCTTCACCCAGGCCAGCGGCCAGGCCCCGGCCCACGAGCACCTGCGCTCCGACCTCGCCGACGCCGCCCTGCTGGCCGTCACCGACGGCGACCTCGGCCAGGTGCGCGACCCGGCCGCCTTCGCGCAGCGGCTCGACGACGCCTCGCGCCGCCTGTTCCCGGAAGCCATGGCGCGGCTGCAGCTGGCCGAACAGATCCTGGCGCTGGTGGCCGAGATCAAGCCGCGGCTGGAGTCACCGCTGCTGGGCTGGGCCCGCGGCAACCTCGACGACCTCAAGGCCCAGCTCGCCGGCCTGGTGCCGCCCGGCTTCCTGCGCGAAACGCCGGCCGAGGCCCTGGCGGAATACCCGCGTTACCTCAAGGCGCTGTCGCTGCGCGCCGAGCGCGCGCTGCGCGACCCGGTGCGCGACCAGGCCCGCATGCTGGAGCTGAAGCCGTTCTGGGACGCGCTGGTGGCCGCCCGCACCAGCGGCCGGGCGAAGGACCCGGCCTGGCAGTCCCTGCGCTGGGACCTGGAGGAATTGCGCGTGTCGCTGTTCGCCCAGGAACTGGGCACTCGCCGCCAGGTCTCGGCCAAGCGGCTGGCCAGGCAGCTCGAGGCGCTTACTTGATGCGCTTGACGCGGGCGCGGGTGTTGTAACCCACGACCTTCATGTACCACGCGCCCAGCGCACCCGGCTCGATGACGATTTCCGGGTTGACCATGCTCACCTTCAGGCGGCTGGTGCTGTCGGTGATCTGCCAGACCTGGCCGTTGTCGAAGCGGAAGCGTTCGCCCTGCTTGCTCCAGCCGCGGAACTCGCCGGTGATCGAGGTGTAGATCGAGCCGTCGGCGCCGGTGCGCTGGTCGAAGCCGCGCAGGTCCTGGGCCGGGGTGGCGGCCGGCAGCGCGCTGGCGGCCTTGCCGGTTTCGCCGGCGATGAAGGCGTTGAGGCGGGCGAGCTCCTCGGGGCTGAGCTTGTCCAGGCCCGCGGCCTTGAACTCGGCCTCGGTCATGCGTTCCTCGAGCGAGGAGAACGACTGGGCCAGGACGCTGCCGCTGAACAGCGCGGCCAGGGCGAAGGAGAGGACGAGCATTTTGCGCATGGTGGGAATCCGTACTGGTTACACTGCCAGCCAATGCGGGGCAGTCTAACTCCCCGTCCGACGCAGGCGCCACTTGAACACCCCGGTCCCCCATCACAATGCGCGGCTCCACCCCTGGCTGGCCCGGAACGGCGCCGGCCAGCCGCTGCTGGCGGCGCTGTCCGAAGCGGCCCGGGACCTGCCGCACGAGCCTGCCGAGTCCATGGCGGTGCAGGTGCTCGACACCCTGCAGCCGCTGCGCGCCGACGCCGAAGTGCTGGCCGCCGCCGCGCTGCACCTGTGGCCGGCGCTGCGCGAGGCGATGCCGGCAGGAGTGCTGGCCAAGTCGCCCCGGGTGGGCCTGCTGCTCGACGGCCTCGCGGCCTCGGCCCAGGTCAGCGGCCTGCACCACCACCGGCACCGCCAGGGCGGCGCCGAAGGCCTGCGCCGCCTGCTGCTGGCCCTGGTGCGCGATTTGCGCGCGGTGCTGGTGCTGCTGGCCATCCAGCTGGTGCGGCTGCGCGATGCCGCTGCGCTGGAGCCCGACGAACGCCGGGCCCTGGCGGAACTCACGTCCGACATCTACGCGCCGCTGGCGAACCGGCTGGGCATCTGGCAGCTCAAGTGGGAGCTCGAGGACCTGGCCTTCCGCACGCTGCAGCCGGAAACCTACCAGCGCATCGCCCGCCTGCTCGACGAAAAGCGCGGCGACCGCGAGCGTTTCATCGAGGACGCCATGGCGCGCATCCGCGCCGCGCTGGCCGAGGCTGGCATCGCCGCCGACGTGGCCGGCCGCCCCAAGCACATCTACAGCATCTGGAAGAAGATGCAGCGCAAGGGCGTGCCCTTCAGCGAGCTCTACGACATCCGCGCCGTGCGCGTGCTGGTGGACGACATCCCCGACTGCTACGCCGTGCTGGGCCTGGTGCACCAGCTCTGGCCGTCCATTCCCAGCGAGTTCGACGACTACATCGCGCATCCGAAGGGCAACGACTACCGTTCGCTCCACACCGCCGTGATCGGCCCGGGCGGCCGCACGCTGGAAGTGCAGATCCGCACCCACCAGATGCACGAACACGCCGAACTGGGCGTGGCCGCGCACTGGCGCTACAAGGAAGGCGGCGGCGCCGACGCCAGCTTCGAGCGCAAGGTGGCCTGGATGCGCCAGTTGCTCGAAGCCCGCGACGAGGGCGAGGACGCCCTGATGGCGGGTTTCTCCACCGAACTGGTGGAAGACCGCGTCTATGCCATCACCCCGCGCGGCGAAGTGGTGGACCTGCCGCGCGGCGCCACCGTGCTCGACTTCGCCTACGCCGTGCACACCGAGGTGGGCCACCGTTGCCGCGGCGCCAAGGTGAACGGCCGCATCGTGCCGCTCGACCACCGGCCCGCCACCGGCGACCAGGTCGAGATCCTCACCGCCAAGACCGCCGAGCCGCGCCGCGACTGGCTGCAGGCGGGCAACGGTTTCCTGGCCACCGGCCGCGCCCGCGACAAGGTGCGCGCCTGGTTCCACAAGATCGACCGCGCCCGCAACCTGCAGGCCGGCAAGGACATGCTTGAGAAGGAACTGCGCCGCGTCGCCCTGATGCAGGCCGACCTGGCGCCGGTGCAGGCGAAGTTCCGGCTCGAGACGCTGGACGACCTCTACCTGGCGCTGGCGCTGGGCGACCTCGGCCCCAGCCAGGTCAGCCGCGCCCTGCACGAGCACGCGCAGGCGCAGAAGGCGCCCGCGGAAACGCCGGCGCTGGTGTCGCGCAAGCCGGCGAGCGCCGCCTCGCGCACGCCGTTCACGGTGGAAGGCGTGGGCAACCTGCTCAGCCAGATCGCGCGCTGCTGCCAGCCGGTGCCGGGCGACCCGATCGTGGGTTACCTCACGCGCGGCCGCGGCGTCAGCATCCACCGCGAGAACTGCCCCTCGTTGCAGCGCCTGCGCCTGGCGCACCCCGACCGCTGCCTGCCGGTGGAGTGGGGCGGCGGCCAGGCCGCCAGCTACGAGGTGGACGTGCAGCTGCGCGCCTTCGACCGCAAGTACCTGCTCAAGGACATCACCAACACCATTGCGCAGATGGGCGTGAACATCCTGGGCGTGCAGACCCGGGTGGACGAGGCCCAGGGCGTGGCCGACCTGCGCCTGGCGGTGCGCGTGGCCGACTACGGCCAGCTCAGCGACCTGCTGGGCCGCCTGAGCGCCGTGCCCGGCGTGCAGGACGCGCGCCGGCTGGGCTGAACACGGTCGCGGTCGTGTCAACCGCGGCTGTTATCCTGCCCCGCATGGAAGAAGCGCAGGCATGAACGGAACGCGCAAGGAACCCGGCGCCACGCCGGCGCTGGGCGAACTCTCGCAGCTCGACCTCGAGCGGCGGCCGCCGCGCACCGCCGCGCCGCCGCCCGCCGCGCCGCCGCGCCGCGCTCGTCCTTCCGCCTGGTGGCTGCTCCTGCTGCTGCCGCCGCTGCTGCTGGCCGCGGGCCTGCTGCACTGGCGCGACGCCATCAGCGAACTCCTGATCCCCGACTCCGAACTCAAGCGCGAGATCGCCGCCGCGCAGGACGCGCTGGCCCGCGGCGAGCTCAGCCGCGCCGACGGCCAGGGCGCGCGCGAACGGTTCCAGGCCGTGCTCGCCCGCGACCCCGACCACCTGGCCGCGCGCCGCGGCCTGGCCGAGGTGCGCGAAGCGGCGCTGGTGCAGGCCCGCGCCGCGCTGGCCACGCGCGATTTCGCCACCGCCCGCGAGCGCCTGGCCCTGGCCCGGGCCATGTCCGCGCCCGCCGCCGACCTGGAAACCATCGAAGCCGAACTGGCGCTGCGCGAATCCACCGACGCCGACCTGGCCGACCTGCTGCAGCGCGCGCGCGACGCGCAGGCCCGGGGCTTCATCGAGCAGCTGCCCGACGGCGCGCTGGCGCTTTACCAGGAGGCACTGCGCCTGCAGCCCGACAACGCCATCGCGCTCGACGGCCGCCGCGACATCCTCGCCGGCCTGCTGCGCCAGGCGGAAGCCGCCATGGCCGCCGGCGAATTCGACGCCGCCGTGGCCCTGGTGGCGCGCGTGGTGGAAAGCGACCCGAGCCACCTGGGCCTGCCGGAAGTGCAGGCGCGGCTGGGCGAGGCCCGTGCCGCCATCGAACGCGAGCGCGAACAGGCCGTGCTCGCCGCCACCCGTGACCTGCGCGCCGGCCGGCTCGAAGCGGCGGCGGCGGGTTTCGAGGCCCTGCTCGCGAAGGATCCCACCAGCGTCGAAGCGCGCCAGGGGCTGGACGACACCGGCGCGGCGATGGCGGCGCGCGCCAGCCGCGAGGCCGCCGATTTCGACTTCGAGGCCGCCGAAGAATCCCTGCGCCTGGCCAGTGCCTGGTCGCCCGGTTCCGCCGCCGTGGCCGCGGCGGAGCGCCGGCTGGCGCAGGCGCGCCGCACCAACGAGGAATTGCCGCAGGGCGGGCGCGACCCGGCCCTGCTGGCCCAGGTGCTCGACAACGCCCGCGCCGCGATGCGCCGGGGCGAGCTGATCGACCCGCCCGGCGACAGCGCCTGGGACCACCTGCGCCGCGCCGCCGCGATGGCGCCCGGTGATGCCGGCGTACGCGCCGCGCTGCTCGAATACGACCGCCGCGCCCGCGCCTGCTTCGAGGACGAACTGGCCGGCAACCGCCTCGGCGCCGCGCAAGCCTGCCTTGATGCGCGCGCCGTGCGCGAGCGTGGCGGCGAAAGCCTGGCCGCCGACCGCCGGCGCCTGGCCGACCGCTGGCTGGCGTTCGCGGAAGAGCGCCTGGGCGCAGGCGAAATGGCGCTGGCGCGGCGCGCGCTCGACGCCGCGCGCGGCCTGGATCCGGCAAACCCGAACCTCGCCTCCTTCGAAGAGCGGCTGCAACGCGCCGGCGGCTAGCGCGGGCGCAGCGACCCCAGCAGCGCCCGCAGCGGGCCGCGCACGACGTCGGGCGAGAAGTGGCGGCGGGGGNNAGCCGCGCCCACAGCGCCGGATCGTCGTAGGCGCGTAGCACGGCATCGGCGAAACCGGCGGCATCGTCGGCCACCAGCACGTCCTCGCCTTCGCGCAGGTGCATGCCTTCCACCGCGCAGTTGGTCGCCACCACGGGCAGGCCGTGCGCCAGCGCCTGGTTCACCTTGCCCTTCACGCCGGCGCCGTAGCGCAGCGGCGCCAGCGCCACGCGCGCACCGCGCAGCAGCGGGTCGAGGTCGGGCACGTAACCGTGGAAGCGTATGCCCTCGCGCTGGCCCAGGGCTTCGATTTCCGGCGGTGCGTCGCCGCCGACCAGGTTCAGCACCAGCCCGGGCTCGCGTTCACGCAGGCGCGGCAGGATGTCGTCGGCCAGCCACAGCGCCGCGTCCACGTTCGGCGGATGGCGGTAGCTGCCGACGAAGAGCAGGCCCTCGCGCGCGTCGAAGCCAGGGCCGGCGGCGCCGGTTTCGTGGATGTTCGACACCACCTCCACCCGCGCCGACGGCATCTCGCCGGCCAGCAACGCCTGCTCGGCGTGGCTCACCACCCAGGTCAGGTCGCTCTGGGCGATCAGCTCCAGCTTNNGCGCGCCGCGGCGCGCAGGCGCGCGGCGTCGCCGGACAGTTCGGCCTCGCGCTGTTCGCGCAGGTGGTGCAGGTCCACGGTGTCGAACACCACGGTGGCGCGCGGTGCATGCGAGCGCAGCAGCGGCAGCACCGGCGCCAGCACGTAATGCCGGCTGCCGACCACCAGGTCGAAGCGCGCGCCGTGCTGGGCCAGCCATTTCGGCACGTCCGACACCCAGGGGTGCCACCAGGCTTCCACGCCCAGCTGCTGCAGCTCGCGGGTGTAGCGGCCGTCGTGCGCGCGGTTCTCGGGGAAAAACACCACCGAGCAGCCTTCCTCGCGCAGCAGGCGCATCAGCGCCAGCATGCGCACCGAGCCGGAATCGCGGTCGGGCGTGGGCGTGCAGGCGTCGAGCACCAGCACGCGGTGGCGGCGGCCACGTTCGCTGGCGGTTTCCGGGTCGGTGCCGGCGGCGCGGTGGTCGCGTGCCAGCACGTCGCGCCAGCGCTCCCGGAACTTCTTCTGGTTGGCGACCTGGTAGGCCTTCACGCCGCTGGACAGGTCGGTGCCCGACGTCGCGCCCTCGTGGTGCACCACCACCGACGCCGGTTGGTAGCGCACCTTCAGGCCCTGCTGGCGCACGCGCATGGCCAGGTCGGTGTCTTCGTAGTAGGCCGGCGCGTACAGCGGGTCGAAGCCGCCGAGCTGCTCGAACAGCTCGCGGCGGATCGCGATGGCCGCGCCCGAGCAGTAGTCCACCTCGCGCACGAAGTTGTAGCGCGGGTGCGCGGGGTCGTCGAAGCGGCCGTAGTTCCAGCCCGAGCCGTCGGCGAACACGATGCCGCCCGCTTCCTGCAGCCGTCCGTCGGGGTAAACCAGCTTGCTGCCGGCCAGGCCGGTGTCGGGGTGGCGCCCGAAGGTGTCCAGCAGCGCGTCCAGCCAGCCCGGCTGCACGGTGGTGTCGTTGTTGAGGAAAACCAGGAATTCGCCTTTCGCCAGCGCCGCGCCGGCGTTGCAGGCGCCGATGAAGCCGAGGTTCTTCGGGTTGCGGTGGAAGCGCAGGCCCGACACCGAAGGCAGCAGGTGGGGCGTGTCGTCGCTGGAGCCGTCGTCGACGACGATGACCTCGAAGCCGGCGGCGTCGCCGCAGTCGGCCAGCGCGCGCAGGCAGGCCAGGCTCAGCGCCAGCTGGTTGTAGACCGGCACGATGATGCTGGCGCGCGGCGCCGCCGGGCGCGGCAGCCGCAGCGCGATGTCGCCCGCGCCGGGCAGCGGCAGCGCCGGCACCACCCGCGCCTGCGCCAGGTGCGCGCGCCGTTCGCGCATGCGCCTGAGCGTGCCGGCCACGCCGCGGCTGCGCAGGCTGGCCAGGCCGCGTTCGGTGAGCGAGAGCACGTGGCGGACGTGGAAGGCCAGCGCTTGCCCGCGCAGCCGCAGCCCGGGGGTCAGCCGGCGCGGCACGCCGGTGAGTCGCCAGGCCCAGCTGGCGCGCATCTGCTTGAGCAGCTGCTCGGCTTCGTCGCGCTGGGACAGGGCGATGTCGCGCTGGCGCGCGAGGTCGGTGGTGTCGCGCTGGTAATAGCCGTGCGATTCGGCCAGCTGGCGCTCGATCTGCTGCTGGCGGTCTTCGAGCGCGGCGATTTCAGCCTGCAGGCTTGACTGTTCGGTGGCGACGGCGTCATGCGCGCGCTGCATCGCGGCTTCGGCCTGGCCGCGGCGCGTTTCGCTGCGGCGCAGGTCGGCCTGCAGCGTAAACGCCCAGTCGGCGCGGCGGTCGAGTTCGTCCTGCTGCGCGGCGAGCTGGGTCTGCAGCGATTCGGCGCGCGCCTGCTGCGCGGCAAGCGCCAGCGACTGGCGCAGGCGCTCCGGCGCATCGGGACCGGCGGGCGGCAGGCGCAGCGACGCCGCGGCCACCGGCAGCGCGGCGCGCCAGGCCTGCGCCATGGCCGCGAGGCCGGGCTGGGCGGTGGGCACGCGGGCGCGCTCGAAGGCCACCGCATCGCGGTCCGCCGCCAGCGTCGCCAGGGTGTCGGCGAAGGCCGCCGCGTCGGGCGCCACCCGCCAGCCGCCGCCGGCCGCGCGCAGGCGGTCGCCGGGCGCGCCGAGGTCGGCGCACAGCACCGGAAGGCCCAGCGCCCACAGTTCCGACAGCGTGTAGCTCCAGGTTTCCGGCACGGTGGACGGCAGCATCGCCAGGTCGGGGCGCAGCGCGGCCACCCAGCGCGGCAGGTCGTCGCGCGCGTAGTCCTTGAGCACGTGCACGCCGGAGCGGCCGAAATAGCGCTCGCCCAGCGGGCCGGTGCCCAGCAGCACCAGTTCGACGCCGGCGGGCAGGCGCGGCAGCAGCGCGTCGAGCAGCTTCTGGCCCTTGGCGCCATGCACGCGGCCGGCGACCAGCACGCGCAGCGGGCCGTCGTGGGGCGGCGCGACGGTTTCGGGCAGCGGCGGCAGCGGGGCCAGGCCGTGTTCGATCACCTGCCAGCGACGGTCCGCCAGCGCCGGTGCCAGCGCGCACAGGCGGCGGCGGGCGAAGTCGCTGGGCGCGACCAGCAGGATGTCGTGCGCGGCCAGTTCGGCCAGCGCGGCTTCGCGCAGTGACCACCATGCGGCGGCATCGCGCCCGGCGAAGACGAAGTCGCGGNNCGAGGTCGAAAGCCTCGCGCTCCGGATCGCGCGGGTCGTGCAGCAGCGGCCACAGCGGGAAGGCGTCGTGCGCGCACAGGGCCGTGGGCAGGCCGGTGCGCAGCACGTCCAGGCTGTGCCCCACCAGCGACGACACCAGCACCGCGCCCACGCCCCAGGAGTCCTTGAGCGTGGCGAGGATGGCGGCGACTTCGGCGGAAGACGCGCTGCAGTCGGTGATCGGCGCCGAAAGCTCCCAGCGTTGCAGCGGCGGCGCGTCGAGGTCGGCGTGCAGGCACAGGCGCCGGCCGAAGGGCGGCCTGTCGTGGTCGCCCCGCGCCACCAGCACCAGGTGCGTGCGCTCCGCGTCGGCCGCGGCGAGGTCGCGCACGAAACGTTCGGCGCCGCCGCCCCAGCCGTGCAGCACGTGCAGCAGTACCGGTCGGCCGGGCAGGGCGGGGCGGCCGCCGTGGCGGGCTCGCTCGCGCAGCGCCTGCACGGGCAGCGGCGCATCGGCGTTCGGCAGCACCACGGCCTGGCCCACCTGCAGGCAGGGCAGCAGCGCGCCGCTGCGGAAGGCCGCAGGCGTGGCGCCCGCGCGCCACAGCGAACACTCCGCCGACCAGCCCTGCCAGGCGAACGCGGCGTGTTCGCCGCAGCTCCAGGCCAGCGCATCGCCGCCACCACCCAAGGGCCAGCGTCCGTCCAGCGGCGACAGCACATCCCAGTCGGCGCCGCGCCAGGCGGCCAGCAAACGGCCCAGCGCTGCGTCATCGAAAGCCACGCCCGCGCGCAGCAGGAGCACGTCGCGCCCGGGGTGCGACGCATGGGCACGCGCCAGCGCCGCTTCCGGCGACGCCGCCATGCCGTCCACGCGAACCAGCCCGGCCGGCGCGCCGGAGGGCGCGGCAGCGGTCGGGTCGGCGGTCCAGGTGCTCAGGACCGGGAGGGCAGGGGCATCCATGCGCAGGTTCAGTCTCGGGTGGGGGCGGGGGTGGCCTGATAGACTTGCCACACCTCCGGATTATCCATGTCCGTGCCTCGTAACGCTTCCCCCCAAAAATCCGGCGCATCGCCGTCCCGCTTCCGCTGGCGCACCTGGCTGCTGCGCGCCGCGCTGCTGGCGCTCGGCCTGGCGCTGGGCATCGGCGTGCCCACCTTCTACGTGCTCGACAAGCGCGTGCGCGCCGAATTCGAGGCCCTGGTCTGGCAGGTGCCGACCCGCGTCTACGCCCGCCCGCTGCGGCTGGCCCCGGGCACCCGGCTCGACGCCGACACCTTGCTGCTGGAACTCGAGGCCGCGGGTTACCGCGCCGACGGCGGCGACCTGCCGGGCACCTGGTCGCGCGATGGCAACCGTTTCCACGTCGGCACCCGCGCCTTCACCGACCTCGACGGCCCGGTGCCGGCGATGCGGCTGGAAGTGCAGCTCTCGGGCGGCAAGGTCGCCCGCGTCGCCGACCGCCGCAGCGGCAAGCCGCTGGACGAGGCCCGCGTGGATCCCGCGCGCATCGCCACGCTCTACGGCGACGTGAGCGAGGAGCGCCGCCTCGTCCAGCTCAAGGAAGTGCCCTCGCTGCTGGTCACCGGCCTGCAGGCGGTCGAGGACCGCAACTTCAAGCACCACCACGGCATCGACCCCTGGGGCATGCTGCGCGCGGCCTGGGTGAACGCGCGCGAAGGCGAGCTCGAGCAGGGCGCCAGCACGCTCACCCAGCAGCTGGTGCGGAACCTGTTCCTGACCCGCGAAAAGCGCTGGAGCCGCAAGTTCAAGGAAATCGCCTACTCGCTGATCATCGAGGCGCGCTACGACAAGCAGCGCATCCTCGAGGCGTATTTCAACGAGGTGTACCTGGGCCAGCAGGGCAACCAGTCCATCCACGGCATCGCCGCGGCCTCGGAATTCTGGTTCGGGCGTGATCTTTCCACCCTGCGCGCGCAGGACATGGCGCTGCTGGTGGGCATGATCCAGGGCCCGTCGGTGTACGACCCGCGCCGCCGCCCCGAGGCCGCCAAGCAGCGCCGCGACCTGGTGCTGGCAGTGTGGCGCGACACCGGCCTGCTGACTTCCGAAGAGGCCAAGCGCGCCATGGCCGCGGGCCTGGGCGTCAGCCGCCGCCCGGGCGTGGCCAGCAACCGCAACCCGGCCTTCATGGACCTGGTGCGCCGCCAGCTGGCGCGCGACTACCCCGCCGACGCGCTGCGCGGCGCCGGCCTGAGCGTGCTCACCACGCTCTCGCCCTCGGCGCAGCTGCTGTCCGAGCGCGGCGTCGCCGGCACGCTCGACAAGGTACAGCGCAAGGACGGCCCGCCGCTGCAGGCGGGCATGGTGCTCACCGACACCCACGGCGGCGAAGTGCTGGCCATGGTGGGCAACCGCGACCCCGACCAGCCCGGCTTCAACCGCGCGCTGGAAGCGCAGCGCCCGGTGGGCTCGCTGCTCAAGCCGCTGGTGTACCTGCTGGCGCTGGCCCAGCCCGACGCCTGGTCGCTGGCCACGCCGGTGGACGACGCGCCGGTGGACCTGGTGCTGCCCAACGGCAAGCGCTGGAACCCGGAAAATTCCGACGGCCGCAGCCACGGACGCGTGAGCCTGGCCGACGCGCTGGCCTTCTCCTACAACCAGGCCACGGTGCGCGTGGGCATGGCGGTGGGGCCCGAGCGCCTGGCCGAACTGCTGAAGGTGCTGGCGGGCCTGCGTGCCCAGCCCAATCCCTCGCTCATTCTGGGTTCGGTCGACCTGAGCCCGTTCGCGATGGCGCAGGTCTACCAGTTCCTCGCTTCGGGCGGGCAGATCCAGCCGTTGCGCGCCGTGCGCGGCGTGCTCGACCCCAAGGGCAAGGCGATCAACCGCTACGACTTCAGTCCGGCGCCGGCGCAGGAAGGCGACGCCATCGCCGCGCGCCTGGTCACGCTGGCGCTGCAGGACACCGTGCAGCGCGGCACCGCGAGCCAGCTGCTGCGCGACGGCCTGGGCCACCTGCGCCCGGCCGGCAAGACCGGTACCAGCAACGACAGCCGCGACAGCTGGTTCGCCGGCTACACCGGCGACCACCTGGCCGTGGTCTGGGTGGGCAACGACCGCAACGAACCTACCGGCCTGTACGGCTCCACCGGCGCGATGCGGGTGTGGTCGTCGCTGTTCGCCAAGCTGCCCACCGCGCCGCTCGACGTGGGCATGCAGGGCCTGGAATGGGGCTGGGTGGACGCCGCCGAGTACGCCACCACCGAAGAAGACTGCGAAGGCGCCCGCCGCTACGCTTTCGTCGCCGGCTACCTGCCGCCCGAACACCTGAGCTGCCAGCGCCGCAGCTGGCTCGACTGGTTCCGCTTCGGCGGCGACGAGCGTGGCCGCGACCGGCGCGATGACGAAGAACCAAGGATCGACTGACGTGAAGACCCGCACCCTTGCCGCCGCCGCCCTCGCGCTGCTGCTTTCCGCCTGCGCCACCAGCGCGCCGGCGCCCGAACGCCGCGCCGTGGCGAAGAAGGTGGACCCCGCTGCGGTGGTGGCCGACGTGCGCGCCACCGGCGAACACGGCCACGAGCTGGAAGTGCAGCCGCTGCGCGACCCGCAGGTGGAAGACCTGCGCCTGCAGGCCCAGTCGCTGGAAGCCGCCGGCAAGCTCAAGCCCGCCGGCGCCGCGCTCGACCAGGCGCTGGCGATCACGCCCGAAGACCCCGACCTGCTGCAGTGGAAGGCCGAACTGGCCCTGCTGCGCCGCGCCTGGCAGGAAGCCGAAGTCCTGGCCAACCAGTCCTTCGAACGCGGCCCGAAGCTGGGCGGCCTGTGCCGCCGCAACTGGGCCACCATCGCCCATGCCCGCGAACACCGCGGCGCCAGCGACGCCGCCGCCGTCGCGCGCCGCCAGGTGGCGTCCTGCACGGTGGCGCCGCCGGTCCGCATGTAAGTGGGCGACCTCGCGCAGCGCACGCTCGCCGCGCTGGCCAACGACGGCCCGCTGGCGACCGAACTGGAAGGCTATTCGCCGCGCCCGGCCCAGCAGCAGCTGGCCCGGGCGGTGGCGGACGCCATGGACGAGCGCGCCACGCTCATCGCCGAAGCCGGCACCGGCACCGGCAAGACCTACGCCTACCTGGTGCCGGCGCTGCTCTCGGGCCAGCGCGTCATCATTTCCACCGGCACCCGCGCGCTGCAGGACCAGCTCTACCACCGCGACCTGCCGCGCGTGCGCCAGGCGCTGGGCGCGGGCGTGAAGACCGCGCTGCTCAAGGGCCGCGCCAATTACCTGTGCCTGTACCGGCTCGAGCAGGCCAAGGGCGAGAAGTTCCAGTCGCGCGAAGTCGTGGCGCAGTTCCAGCGCGTGGTGGCCTGGGCCGGGCGCACCATGCGCGGCGACCTGGCCGAGCTGGCCGACATCGCCGAAGACTCGCCGCTGTGGCCGCAGGTCACCTCCACCGCCGACAACTGCCTGGGCGGCGAATGCCCGTTCTGGACCGAGTGTTTCGTGGCCAAGGCGCGCCAGCAGGCGCAGGCGGCCGACGTGGTGGTGGTGAACCACCACCTGCTGCTGGCGGACCTGGCGATCAAGCAGGAAGGCTTCGGCGAAATCCTGCCGGGCGCCGCGGCCTTCGTGCTCGACGAGGCGCACCAGCTGCCGGAACTGGCGGCGCAGTTCTTCGGCGAAGGCCTGGGCGCGCGCCAGCTGCTCGACCTGGCGCGTGATTCGCTGGCCGAGTGCAAGAACGTCACCGCCTCGCTGGCCACCGTGATGGGTCCGGCACGCGCGCTGGAACAAGCCATGCGCGACCTGCGCCTGGCCATGGACAAACTGCCGCAGCGCGGCCCGCAGGCGCGCCTGCTCGCGCACCCCGGCGTGCCCGAAGCGCTCGACCAGCTCGCGCACGCGCTGTCGAAGCTGCTGCGCGTGCTCGGCCCGCTCTCCGACGCCTCGCCCGGCTTCGCCGCCTGCGGCGACCGCGCCGCCGAACTCGTGCGCCGCCTCGCCGCCTGGCGCGACGGGGAAGGGGAGGGCAAAGAAAGGGGGTCAGAGTCAATTNNAATTGACTCTGACCCCCTTTCTTCTTCCGCCGCCGACATGATGGCGGTGCGCTGGTACGAACTCACGCAGCGCGGCTTCACGCTGCAGCGCACGCCGCTGGATGTCTCCGGCCCGCTGCGGCGTTACCGCGAGCAGAGCCGCGCGGCGTGGATCTTCACCTCGGCCACGATGGCGGTGGACGGCAGCTTCCGCCACATCGGCCGCCGGCTGGGCCTGTGGGAACCGCGCGAACTGCTGCAGCCCAGCCCCTTCGACTGGCCGAAGCAGGCGCTGTGCTACCTGCCACGCGGCATGCCCGAACCCAACAGCCGCGACTACGCGCCGGCCGTCATCGACGCGGTGTGGCCGGTCCTGGAAGCCTCGAAGGGCCGCGCCTTCCTGCTGTTCACCTCGCACCGCGCCCTGCGCGAAGCCGCCGAGGAGCTGCGCGATGGCCCCTGGCCGCTGTTCGTGCAGGGCACCGCGCCGCGCAACACGCTGCTCGAACAGTTCCGCGCCTCGGGCAACGGCGTGCTGCTCGGCGCCGCCAGCTTCTGGGAAGGCGTGGACGTGGCCGGCGAAGCGTTGAGCGTGGTCTGCATCGACCGCCTGCCCTTCGCCGCGCCCGACGACCCGGTGCTCGAGGCACGCCTGGAAGCCGTGCGCCGCCGCGGCGGCAACCCGTTCCGCGACGAACAGCTGCCGCAGGCCGTGATCGCGCTCAAGCAGGGCGTCGGCCGCCTGATCCGCAGCGACGCCGACCGCGGCGTGCTGGTGCTGTGCGACCCGCGCCTGCTGGGCAAACCCTACGGCCGCCTGTTCCTCGACAGCCTGCCGCCGTTCCCGCGCACCCGCCAGGTCGAGGACGTGCAACGCTTCTTTGCCGCACAATCGCCCGGTGCGGCGCCCGCCGCAAGCGACGAGGACTGGCCGTGAAGCTCCTGGCCATCGAAACCAGCACCGAAGCCTGCTCGGTCGCCGTCTATGCCGACGGCACCGTGTTCGCACGCCACGAACTGGCGCCGCGCCGGCACACCCAGCTGGTGCTGCCCTGGGCCGACGAACTGCTGGCCGAAGCCGGCCTGCGCAAATCGCAGCTCGACGCCATCGCCGTGGGCCGCGGCCCCGGCGCCTTCACCGGCGTGCGCCTGGCCATCGCGCTGGTGCAGGGCCTGGCGCTGGCGCTGGACCGCCCGGTGCTGCCGGTGTCCACGCTGGCCGTGCTGGCCATGCAGGGCCCCGGTGAGCGCATCCTCGCCGCCATCGACGCGCGCATGGGCGAGGTTTACCTCGGCGAATTCATGCGCGACGCCGAGGGTCTGGTGACGGCCACCGGCGAGGAAAACATCTGCCCGCCCGCGCAGGCGCTGCTGCCGGCGAACGTGGTGTCCGGCGTCGGCACGGGTTTCGGCGCGGAGCAGGGCGCCCTCGTTGCGCGCCTGGGCACCACGCTTGCCAGCTTCGACGCCAGCGCGCTTCCCCACGCCGCCGACCTGGCGAAGCTCGCCGCCCGCGCCTTCGCCCGCGGCGAAGCCGTGGACGCGGCGCGCATCGAACCCGCCTACCTGCGCGACAAGGTTGCGCTCACGCTGGCCGAGCAGGGCAAGCCGACGCCGCGCTGAGGCTCAGTCGTCGCTGCGGTCGCCGCGTGTCGTCGGCTGCGACACCACGAGGAAATGCACGTCCTCGTCGTAGGGGTTCATGAACTGGTGCGGCAGCCCGGGCGGCACTTCCAGCCCCTGCCCGGCGACCAGCGCGACCTCCTTTCCGGCCAGCTCGATGCAGGCCCGCCCCGACAGGACGTAGAAGAACTGCCGCGCCAGCGCGTGGCGGTGCCGGCGCTCGCGGCCGCCCGGCGGCACGCGTTCGGCGATCACGGACAGATCGGTGCGCTGCACCAGGTGCCAGCCGTCGTTGTCGCCGCCCCAGGCGTAGTGCCGCGAAGGCCCGCGTTCCACCGGCGACCACAGCGCCGCCACCGCGGGCAGCAGCTGGTGGCGGGAAAGCGGCGCGATGATCCGGTCTCCCGGCGCGGCCGGATCCACCCAGGCCAGCGCCTCGATCTCGGCGCGGGCCGTGGGTTCGCCGTCCACCTCGGCCAGGAAAACCTCGGCGCGCACGCGGGTGTCGGCTTCGTTGACGGCCACGTCCTCGAATTCGCCCAGGCGCAGCGCGCCGGGCCGCAGCGCCACGCCCAGCTCTTCGTGCAGTTCGCGCGCCAGCGTGGCCAGCGGCTCTTCGCCCGGCTCGCGCTTGCCGCCGGGCTGGATGAAGGTGGGCGTGCCGCGCTTGCGCACCAGCAGCACGCGACCGGCGGCGTCGCGGATCACCGCGGCGACGGTCTGGATCAGCCGGGCGTTGGTCACGGCGAGTCCGCTGCGGCCGGCGTCGCCGCGCTGCGGCCGGCCGCGCAGTCGCGNNGTTCCAGAAGCCGCTGTGGCCGGTCAGCTTCTCGCCCTCGACCTCCAGTTCGAACAGCCCCGCGCCGTAATCGTTCCAGGCGCCGGCCACGCCGGGCGTGCGCATGGCCTGCAGCGAGGCCGGCCGTTCGAACAGCGCGCCAGCGAGCAGCAGGCGCAGGAACGCCGCCATGTCGGCCGGCGTGGCCACGATGCCGCCGCCGCCGTAGAGGTCGAAGGACGGGTGCCAGCCACGCGTGTCGCGGCCCTGCCAGTACTGGTGCACCTGTGGCGCGCGCGCCGGTTCGAGCGTTTCGAACCAGGTATGCGCCAGGCCGTTCGCGTCCCAGGCCTGGAGCTCGCGCAGTGCCGCCGGCAGCGGCTGGCCCGCGTGGCGTTCGATGATCGAGCCCAGCAGCACGTAGCCGGTGTCGGAGTAATGGAATTCGGCGCCCGGCGGCGACAGCGGCGCGCCGGCGGCCATGGCCAGGTCGAGCTGCTCCGGCACCGTCCATTCGCGCGCCTCGGGGCCGGCCTGGCGCAGCAGGAAATCTTCGCTGACGTGTTCGCGTAGTCCCGCGGTGTGGGTCAGCAGGTGGCGGATGCGGATGGCGCGCGGGTCGTAGCCGCCCTTTTCCAGCGTGGCGACGAACGCGTCCGGCAGGTGGGCAGCGATGGGGTCGTCCAGGCCCAGCTTGCCCATTTCGGCCAGGCGCAGCACCGCGGCGGCGGTGTAGGTCTTGGTGTTGCTGGCGATGCGGAACGCGTGGCCGGTCGTCAGCGCCTCGCCGCGGTCACGGTCGGCCACGCCGCGCGCGCCCTGCCAGGCCTCGCCGCCCTGGGTCGGCAGCACCGCCACGCTCACGCCCAGCGCGTCGTCGAGGCCGAGGTCCATGGTTTCGAAGCGCGATTGCAGGCAGGCCTGCAGCGTCTGCGCCGGTGCGTCGGCGAAGGCCGGTGCGGCCGAGAGCGCAAGGGCGAGGGCGAACAGGCGCATCACGCGGCTCAGCGCAGCAGCACCAGCGTGGCCAGGCCGAGGAAGGCGAAGAAGCCCATCACGTCGGTGACCGTGGTCAGCACCACGCCGCCGCCCAGCGCCGGGTCGATGTTCATGCGCCGCAGCAGCAGCGGCACGCCCACGCCGGCCAGCGCCGCCGAGACCAGGTTGATCACCATGGCCGCGGCGATCACGCCGCCCAGCGCGAAATCGCTGAACCACAGCGCCGACACCAGGCCCACCACCACGGCCCAGGCGATGCCGTTGATCAGGCCCACCAGCACTTCCTTGCTCAGCAGCGCGCGCAGGTTGCCGGTGCCCACCTGGCCCAGGGCCATGCCGCGCACCATCAGCGTCAGGGTCTGGGTGCCGGCCACGCCGCCCATGCTGGCCACGATGGGCATCAGCACGGCCAGGGCCACCAGCTGCTCCAGCGTGTCGGCGAAACGCCCGATCACCCACGAGGCCAGGAAGGCCGTGGCCAGGTTGATGCCCAGCCAGATCGCCCGGCGGCGCGCGGCGCGCGGCACCGGGCTGAACAGGTCCTCGTCCTCGTCCAGGCCGGCGGCGCTCAGCGCCTGGTGCGCGGCGTGGTCGCGGATGATGTCCACGACGTCGTCGATGGTGATGCGACCGAGCAGGATGTTGTTCGCGTCCACCACCGGCGCCGAGATCCAATCGTGGTCGGAGAACTGGCTGGCCACCTCGTGCGCCGGCGTGTCCACCGGGATGGCGGGCTGCTCGTCGTCGAAGAGTTCGTTGATGGGCGTGCTGGCGTCGTGCGTGAGCAGGGCCGCGATGGCCACGCGGCCCAGGTACTGGTGCCGGCGGCTGACCACGAACAGGTGGTCGGTGTGCTCGGGGATCTCGCCGCGCAGGCGCAGGTAGCGCAGCACCACGTCGACGGTGACGTCGGTGCGCACCGTGATGACGTCGGGGTTCATCAGGCGGCCGGCGCTGTCCTCGGGATAGGACAGCACCTGCTCCAGCCGCTCCCGGTTCTCCCGGTCCATGGACTTGAGCACTTCGTCGATGACCTGGTCGGGCAGGTCGCCGGCCAGCTCGGCGAGGTCGTCGATGTCGAGGTCCTCGACCGCGGCGACGATCTCGTCGGTGTCCATCTCGGCCAGCAGGCTTTCGCGCACGTCGTCGCCGACGTGCACCAGCACCTCGCCGTCGTCCTCCGGGTCCACCAGGCCCCACACGATCTCGCGCTTGCCTGCGGGCAGGGACTCGAGCAGGTTGCCGATCTCGGCCGGCGACAGCGAATTCACCAGCCGGCGCACCGGACCCAGGCGGCCGGTGTCGAGCGCGTCCGACAGCAGCCGCAGCTGCCGAGCGGTCTTGTCGTGGCGGACGGCTTCGGCCATCAGGCGGCTCCCGGGAAGGCGCCGGTATTATGCGGGGCCGGCGGTTCCCCGCCTACTATNNAGGTTCCCCGCCTACCCGTGGTTTCAGCAGCGTTCGAGCCAGCGTTCGATCGCGGCGCGGTCGTGGCAGCGCAGCAGGGTGCCCGAACGCCGGCGCAGGCTGCCCAGGTCGGCCTCGCGGATGGCCTTGCGCACTTCCAGCAGGGTGGACGGGTGCAGGCTGAAGTCGCGCAGGCCCAGGGCCAGGAGCAAGGGCACGTTCGCCGCCTCGCCGGCCATCTCGCCGCAGACCGCCACCGGGATGCCGTTGCGACGGCCGAAGGCGAACACCTCGGCCAGCAGCCGCAGCACCGCCGGGTGCCGAGGCGTGTACAGCTCGGCCAGCGATTCGTGGTTGCGGTCGGTGGCCAGCAGGTACTGCACCAGGTCGTTGGTGCCCACCGAGACGAAGTCCACCAGGTCGACGATGTCGCCCAGGCCCAGCGCCGCGGCCGGCACTTCGATCATGGCGCCCAGCTCGGCCACGGGTCCCACCTGCAGGCCTTCGGCCGCCAGCCCGGAGCGGGCGTCTTCGAGCAGTTCGCAGACCTGCAGCATTTCCTCGCGGCCGCTGACCATGGGCACCAGGATGCGCACCGGGCCGTAGGCGCTGGCGCGCAGGATGGCGCGCAGTTGGGTCAGGAACAGGGCCGGGTGCGCCAGCGACAGCCGCACGCCGCGCAGGCCGAGCGCCGGGTTGGGTTCGCTGCGCAGGGCCAGGCCGGTGTGGTCGGCCTTGTCGGCACCGAGGTCCAGCGTGCGGATGGTGGCCACGCGCCCGGCCATGCCCAGCACCAGGTCTCGGTAGGCCAGGAACTGTTCCTCCTCGGTGGGCAGTTCGCGCCGCTGCAGGAACAGGAATTCGGTGCGGTACAGGCCCACGCCGTCGGCGCCCTGGGCGTGGGCGTCGGCCACGTCCTCGCGCGATTCGGCGTTGGCGTAGAGGCGGATGTCGACGCCGTCGCGGGTGCGGGTGGGCTGGCGCCGCAGCCGCGCCAGCTGGGCGCGTTCGCGGCCGATCTGGGCCAGGCGGGCGTGGTAGCGGGCCAGGTCCTCGGCGCTGGGCTCGAGCACCACTTCGCCGCTGCTGGCGTCCACCATCATGGCGTCGCCGTCGTTGGCGTGCGCCAGCAGCTCGCCGACGTTCACCAAGAGCGGCAGGTGCAGGCTGCGCGCCATGCGGTTGACGTGATAGCCCAGATCGCGGGCTGCCGCCTCGACCCGGCTGCGCACCAGATCCGAAACGCAGGCGCCGGGGGTGAAGGTGCGCGACACGGCAGAGCGCGAAACGCCGGCCTGCCGGGCCACATCGGCGGCGCTGACAAAGCGGCCCTTGGTCATGCGGCAAGATCGGGATGGGGCAGGGCGCAGGCGGCTTCGGCCAGGGCGATCATCGGGGGCAGCGGATAGGAGTCATCCAGCCCGCGCAGCTGGCGGATATGGGCCAGCGCATCGGCCAGCGCCGGAAACTGTGCCGGGCGGTGCAGGTGCAGATAGAGCGCCAGAACGGTGGTGGAGCGTGACCGCCCACCCCGGCAATGCACCAGAACATGCCCGCGCCGGGCCTTGGGGTAATGCGGTTTGCCGGGCATGTGGCGGGTGAGCACGGCATGAAGCGCCAGCACATTGGCCAGCAGCAGATGGGGGTCATTGCCCGGCCCATCCACCATGCCCAGCTGCAACCGGCGCAGCAGGGTGCCATCGGGCAGGGCCAGCGGGCCGGGGAACAGGTTCAGCGCGGTGTTCAGGCTGTCGGTGATCCCTGCGGCCTGCAGGGCTGCCGCATCTTCGGCGGCGGCCAGATTGCCGATGAACAGCGACAGGTCATCCGGGCCCAGACCCGTTGCCACCGGGATCAGGATCGGGCGGGCATCCTCGGCGGCTTCGTGCAGCGGCACATAGGCGGGCAGGCCATGGGGGGGCGTGGTCACAGGTCGGTTTCCGTCTGAAGGTGAAGGCGCGGGCCAAGGGCGGCGGCCAGATTGGGGGCGGCGGCCATGTCTGTAAAGGCCGGGATGACGCGCCGCGCGCCGGTGGCATCGGCCAGCGCGATGATGTCGCGCCGCCGGGGATGCACGTTCCAGCCCATCCAGCGCGCAGCGCCGCTGGCGATCAGATCATGCGCCGGGGTGCCGCGGGGCACATGGCTGGAGAAGATGAAGCGAAAACCCTCGGCCCGGCGGCGCAGCAGGGCGGCGGCCAGCCCGCTTTCGCCATTCGGCCCGGTGCAGAGGATCACCTGATCGGGGCGGGCGGTTTCGGCGGTGACGCGGGGCAGCGCAATGTCCAGTTCGGGGGCGAGGGCCGGGCAGATCATCGGTGCGAGGCCCGCATCCTGCAGCCGCCGCGCCATATCGGCGCCGCGCCCGGCGGCGGGCAGCGGCAGCACGGCGCCGCCCTGCGCGGCCTGCGCCATGGCCTGCAGCTGATCGTCAAGGCTGTCATCCCGGTCGCCGTAAGAGGCATCGGCCAGCAGGGTGGCGGCGGGGGGTGGCATGACGAAGGGCAGGCCATGCGATTCCAGGCTGAAATCGCCGGTATAGGTGAAGCCGCCGCCGGGCGTGGCAAGATGCAGCCAGACCCCGCCGGGCGAATGGCCCGCCGGGCCGAGGGTGAGGGGCAGGCCCAGCACGCGGGCGGTGCCGGAATCGGGCAGCAGATTCTGCACCGGGGGGCGCAGGGCAGGGGGCATCTGGGCGAAGGTGCGCGGCGTGGCCCAGACAGGAGGGTGGCCCAGCTGCGCGGCCATGGGCAGGGCGGCGCAGTGATCTTCATGGGCATGGGTGACGAGGATGGCATCCACCCGGCCTGCGCGGGACAGATCGGGGCGCACGCCCGGCTCTGGCCCCTCGCCGAGATCGAGGAGCAGGCGACGGCCTGCCAGTTCCAGCAGGAAGGCGGCGGGGGTCTTGGCGCCCAGCCCGCTGAGGGCGGTCAGTCGCGCCATGGCAGCACCCCTTCGGGCAGGCGGCGACCAAACGCGAGGCTGGCGAGCATCAGGGCCAGCACCAGCGCCAGCATCAGGCAGCCCACGGCAGCGGCGAGGGTGGAAGATCCGGCTTCTTCGAGAAAGATGATCATCGGGCCGATGGTCTGCGCCCGCGAGGTGACCAGCAGGATCGACACCTGGATTTCGTTCAGCGCCGACATGAAGACGAGGATTGCCCCGGCTGCCACCGAAGGCGACAGCATCGGCAGCACTATGTCGCGCAGCCGGGCAAAGAGGCCTGCGCCCGCGACCTGCGCCGCCTCGTCCAGATTGCGGTTCAGCTGGGCAAAGCCGCCAAGCACCGGCCGCAGCGCCAGCGCCAGAAAGTTCGACAGATAGGCGGCAAGGATGATCCAGACCGTGCCATAAAGGCTGATCCCGCCGATGGGGCGCAGGAAGAACAGGATCATGGCGATGCCGATGATGATGCCGGGCAGGGCATAGGCCAGTTCGGACGCCAGATGCAGCAGGCGCGTCACCGGGCCGGGGCGCCAGACCAGCACATATCCCAGAGCGACGGAAACCGGCGCCAGGATCGCCACGGCGGCGAGCGTCAGGCCGAGGCTGGTGGCAAAGGCGCTTCGGATGCCCTCATGCGCGAAGAGGGCGTTGTGGTAATGCGCGAGGGTGAAGGTTTCGGCGGTGAGCGCCTGACCATAGCCGGAGACCAGCGAACTGCCGACCAGCGCCGAGACCGGCAGCAGCAATGTCAGCGCCAGAAAGCCCCAGGCCAGGGTTTCGACCAGGGGCCGCGCCGACCCGAGCGCAAAGCGGATCGGGCGGGCGGCGCCATCGACGCGCTGATCGCTGCGGCGGCCCAGCCATCCGGCCAGCGCCATGCCCAGAACGGTGATTCCGGCCAGCAGCAGCGCCAGCAGCGCCAGATCGGCCAGCGCGGCGGTGCCATAGCTGTTCATCTGGCGATAGATCAGGGTGATGAGGGTGGGCACGCGGGCGGGGATGCCCAGCATGGCCTGAATCCCGAAATTGCCGATGGCCGATACGAAGGCCAGTGCGGCCCCGGCACAGATGCCGCCGCGCGCCAGCGGCAGGATGATGGTCGCCAGCACCCGGCGCGGGCGGGCGCCCCCGGCGCGTGCGGCCTCGATCAGATCGGCGGGCAGGCGGCGGAGAGTGGCGCGGACGGTCAGAAACACCAGCGGCGCGTTGTAGAGCCCCAGCAGCAGCACGATGCCCCA
>DNNT01000257.1 GCA_003497545.1 Arenimonas sp.
CCCCCCGAGGATCGCGCCATGCCCCCTGTCGAACCCGGCGCCGCCAGCGACATCGATCGCCTGTTCGCGGCCATCCCCGAACGCAACACCGGCGACTGCCTGTTGCGCACGATGCAGCAGCACCACGTGTCGCTGTCGACGATGGCCGACACCAAGGCCAACATCATCATCACCATGTCGTCGATCACGCTGACCCTGGTGCTGGGGCGCATCAGCGACCCGATGCTGCGCAACGCCTCGCTCACGCTGGCGGCCTTCACCATGCTGGCGCTGCTGCTGGCCGTGCTGGCGGTGCTGCCCAAGTACCGGCCGCTCAAGCTCAGGGACGGGCAGATCCCGCCGCAGTTCAACCTGATGTTCTTCGGCCACTTCGCCGAGCTGCCGCGCGAGCGTTTCCTCGCCGAGATCGCCGGCGCACTGAAGTCCGACGGTTCGGTCTACGAAACCATGGCGCGCGACACCTACGCCCTGGGCTGGTACCTGGCGCACCACAAGTACCGCTACCTGCGCCTGTCCTACCTGTTTTTCCTCGGCGGTTTCCTGCTGGCCTGCTTCGTGCAGGGCTGGCAGCTGCTGGCCGGCTGACGGTGACGACCCTCGCCAACGCCATCCGCGACGCCGCCGCGCGCCTGCCCGGCGACGAGGGCAGGCTCGAGGCCGAACTGCTGCTGGCGCACGCGCTGCAGCGGCCGCGCAGCTGGTTCTACGCGCACTCGGGCGACGTGCTCGACCCCGGCGAAGCGCGCGCCTTCGACGCGCTGCTGCGCCGACGCGAAGGCGGCGAACCGGTGGCGCAGATCACCGGCCACCGCGGCTTCTGGTCGCTGGAACTGGCGGTCACCCGCGACACGCTCATCCCGCGCCCGGAAACCGAACTGCTGGTGGAGCTGGCGCTCGAGCGCCTGCCGGTGAACGAAATGGGCCAAGTGCTCGACCTCGGCACCGGCACCGGCGCGGTGGCCCTGGCCATCGCCAGCGAACGGCCGCTGGTGGACGTGAGCGCGGTGGACGTCAGCGCCGCGGCGCTGGACGTGGCGCGCGCCAATGCCGCCGACGCCGGCCTGCCGCTGCGCCTGCTGCAGGGCAGCTGGTTCGAACCGGTGGCCGGCGACGTGTACCGCATGGTCGTCTCGAACCCGCCCTACGTCGCCGACGACGACCCGCACCTGCAGCAGGGCGACCTGCGCTACGAACCGCGCTCGGCGCTGGCTTCGGGGCCGGACGGACTGGACGCGATCCGCGTCATCGCCGCCGGTGCGCCCAACCACCTGCTGCCCGGCGGCTGGCTGCTGGTCGAACACGGGCACGAGCAGGGCGCCGCGGTGCGTTCGCTGTTCCAGGCCCAAGGCTTCGCGCACGTGGCCAGCGCCCGCGACCTGGAGCGCCGCGAGCGCGTCACGCTGGGCCAGNNAGCCGCACCTCGACGCGGCGGTTGAGCGCGCGCCCGGCTTCGCTGGCGTTGTCGGCCACCGGCCGCGATTCACCCAAGCCCTCGGAAGACAGCCGCTCCGCGGCAATGCCCTTGCCGGTGAGCCAGGCCACCACCGCCGCCGCGCGGCGTTCGGACAGCGACTGGTTGTAGGCGTCGCCGCCTTCGCTGTCGGTGTGGCCGGCGATGACCAGGCGCAGCGGCGGGTCGGCCTCGAGCACGCCCAGCACCTGCTGCAGGGTGGCTTCCGATTCAGGCTTGAGCGTGGCCTTGGCGGTGTCGAAGTAGATGCCGTACAGGTCCACCTTGCGCTCGCGCTCGAGCTGCTCGGCCAGCGAGCTGCTGTCGGTCTTGAGCGGCGCCAGTTCCAGCACCAGGTCGAGCGCCTCGCCGGCGACGAGGTCCTCGGCTTCGCTGTCGGGCGTGTAGCCGGGCTTGCTGCCGGTGGTCACCACCAGGCCCGCGGGCACGTCCTCGAGCGTGAACTTGCCCTGCGCGTCGGTCTGCGCCTGGCGCACGTTCGAGGCCGAGACCAGCACACCGGCCAGCGGCCGCCCGGCCTCGGTGTCCACGGCGATGCCGCGCACGGTGCCGGTGTACTTGTAGCCCTTGGGGTTGATGAGCAGGCGCGCGAAGTCGAAGGCGTAGCCGTCGCCGGCGTCGTTGTCGGGGTCGTCGATGCGCACCACCAGCTTGCCGTCGCGCACCAGGTCGAGGTACTCGGGCAGCAGCTGCAGCGTGAGCAGTTTGCCGATCGGGCCGGTCTGGTCGAGCGCGTTCAGCGTGACGGCCAGGTCGCCCACCTCGGTGCCGTCGAGCCAGGCGCGGAAGCGGCTGCCCATGCGCTTGGACTGGAAGTCGTCGACGAACAGCTGCAGCGCCACCACTTTCACTTCGACGCCGCTGGCGTCGAATTCGAAGGTGAGCGGCTGCGGCTGGTTGCCCGGCCGCTGGGTTTCGTAGGTGTAACCGTCGCGGCGCGCGCCGTCGCCGCCGGCATAACCGCTGACCACCATGATGCGGTCGGTGCCGGGTGGGTCGTCGGCTTCGGGCAGGTAGGGAAAACGATGCACCGGCGTGGATTTGCCGGTGAACGGGTCGAAGCCGTTCGGCCAGCCGAAGCCCAGGTTGTCGATGTCGCCCACCTGCACCAGCAGCTCGGCCTCGGGGCCGTCGCGTTCGGTGCGGAAGGTTTGTTTCCACTGCTCCGGCAGGTTTTCGAGCTTGGCCGCGCGGCGGTCGGAATCGGCCTGCAGGCGGGCGTCGCGCACGGCGCGCTGCGAGGCTTTCACGCGCGCCATCGCCGCCTCGCGTTTTTCCGGATCGTTGCCGGCGGCGGCGAGCGCCTGCATGGCGGCCATCACTTCAGCCATGCGCGCTTTCTGCGNNGCTCGAGTTCGGCGCTGGCGTCGGCCAGTTCGGCCTGCGGGTCGGCGGGGGTGGGGCCCACCGCCTGCGGCGGGCTGTCGGGGCTGAATTCTTCCTCGCCGGCGGCGCGCGCCGCGTCGGCGATGGCCTGGCCGAAGGGCAGGTCGGCGATGTCGTCGAGGTCGGCCGCGCCTTCGGTGGGCAGGGCGTCTGCTTCGGCGAAGCCGTCGTCCTGGCGCGGCGACGGTTCGGTGGCGTCGTCGGGTGGGGCGTCGGCGGCGTATCCAGACGATGCCGTCGGAGCGGCGGCTTCCGGGGCGGCGGGGTCGGCCGGGGCGGGTTCACCCCCGCAGGCCGTCAGCAGCGCGCCCAGAACCAGGGCGGGAACGACGCGGGCAAGGCACATGGGCACTCACTCCGGCAACCGGGGGTGGCCCACTCTAACAAAGCGGCGGCGCGCCGGAAGGCGCGCCCGGCTCAGCCCCCGACGGCGCGGGACGGACCACCAGCCAGGGCCGGCCAGCGCGCCAGCACGGCGCGGCGGATGCCGTCGGCGTCCAGGCCCGCTTCGGCCAGCAGCTGTTCGCGGCTGGCGTGTTCCTGCCAGGTGTCGGGCAGGCCCAAATGCAGCATCGGCAGCACCACGCCCTCGGCGGCCAGCAGTTCGGCCACGCCGCTGCCGGCGCCGCCCATGACCACGTTGTCCTCGATCGTGACGAAGCCCTCGTGCGTCTTCGCCAGATCCAGCAGCAGCGCGCGGTCCAGCGGCTTCACGAAGCGCATGTTCACCACGGTCAGGCCCAGTTCCGCGGCGACCTTTTCGGCCGCCGGCAGCACCGCGCCGAAGGCGAGCAGGGCGACGCCGCCGCCGCGCTGGCGCAGTTCGGCCTTGCCGATCGGCAGCACGTCGAGCGAAGGCTGCACCGCGACGCCCGGGCCGGTGCCGCGCGGGTAGCGCACCGCGGCGGGGCCGGGGTGGCGGTAGCCGGTGCTGAGCATCTGCCGGCATTCGTTTTCGTCGGCCGGCGCCATCACCACCATGT
>DNNT01000261.1:0-13468 GCA_003497545.1 Arenimonas sp.
CAGGACCCGCGCAACTTCTTCCCGCAGTTCGCGGTGAACCCGCAGCGCCTGCGCGACACCTACCCCGAGTGGGTGATGCCCGAAGACAACTGGCGCCAGTTCATCTCCACCCGCAACGGCGCCATCGCCGGCCGCAACCTGGCCGACAAGTTCGGCTGGAAGGTGGGCGACACCATCCCGCTCAATTCCTTCATCTGGACCAAGACCGACGGCACCCGCGCCTGGGAGTGGGAGCTGGTGGGCATCTTCGACGGCCGCGACGAGGAATGGCAGAAACGCGCCGGCCTGATGTACCTCAACTACGGCCACTTCGACGAAGCGCGCGCCGGCGGCAAGGGCTTGGCGGGNNTGGCGGGCGTGTTCGTGGTGGTGGTGGACGACCCGCAGGCCTCCGAGCGCGTGTCCATGCTCATCGACGAGAAGTTCGACAACTCCGCCGACGAAACCAAGACCCAGAGCGAGCAGGAGTTCCAGCTGGGCTTCATCCGCCAGCTCGGCGACATCGGCCTGATCGTGAACCTGATCACCGGCGCGGTGTTCTTCTCCATCCTGTTCCTCACCGGCGTGAGCATGTCGCAGGCGGTGCGCGAGCGCGTGCCGGAACTGGCGGTGCTCAAGGTGCTGGGCTTCACCGACCGCACGGTGATGGCGCTGNNGGCGGGCATGCTGCTGGCCAACCTGGCCACCGGCGTGCTGCCGCCGGAATTCCCGGTGGAAACCGACGGCCGGGTCTGGGCTATCGCCGGCGTGAGCGTGGTGCTGCTGTCGCTGCTGGTGGGCGTGCCGCCGGCGCTGCATGCGCTGCGCATCCGCATCGTCGACGCACTGGCGGGACGCTGATGAGCACCTTCACCCAGGTCCGCGAGATCGTGCTGATGAACCTGCGCAGCGTGCCGCAGCGGCTGGGCGCGTCGCTGGTGATCGTGATCGGCATCGCCGGCGTGGTGGGCGTGATGGTGGCGCTGCTGTCGATGTCCTCGGGCCTGGAGAAAACCCTTTCGGGCACCGGCCGCGACGACCGCGTGGTGGTGACGCGCGGCGGTTCGAATGGCGAGCTGGCGAGTTTCCTCGACCGCGCTTCGGGCACGCTGGTGAAGCAGGACCCGGCCATCGCGCGTGGGCCGGACGGCCTGCCGCTGGCCTCGGGCGAACTGATCATCGTCACCGAGGTGCCGCGCAAGGGCCAACGCAGCGGCGCCAACGTGACCCTGCGCGGCGTCGAGCCGGCGGGTTTCGCCATCCGGCCCGAGCTGCGCATCGTGGCCGGGCGCATGTTCCGCCCGGGCCTGCGCGAGCTGATCGTCGGCCAGGCCGCCAGCCAGCAGTTCGAGGGCCTGGCGGTGGGCACCGCGCTGCGCTTCCGCGGCTCCACCTGGACCGTGGTGGGCCACTTCAGCACCGGCGGCGACGCGCACGAATCGGAGCTGTGGGCCGACGCCGAGACGGCGCAGTCGGCCTTCAACCGCAGCGGCTATTCGTCGCTGCTGCTGCAGCTGGCCAACACCGACAGCTTCGACGCGCTGGAAAAGCGCCTCACCAGCGACCCGCAGCTCAACGTAGAAGCGCGGCGCGAACGCGATTTTTTCTCGGGCCAGTCCGGCAACCTCACCGCCACCATCGGCGTGCTGGCGGGGCTGGTGGCGCTGATCATGGCCATCGGCGCCACCTTCGGCGCGCTCAACACCATGTACTCGGCCGTATCGGCGCGCACGGCCGAGATCGGCACGCTGCGCGCGCTGGGCTTCGGCGTCACGCCGGTGATCGCCTCGGTGATGGCCGAGGCGCTGGCGCTGGCCGTGGCCGGCGGCGTGCTCGGCGCCGGCCTGGCCTACCTGGTGTTCAACGGCTACTCGGTGAGCACGCTGGGCAGCGGCTTCACCCAGGTGGCCTTCAAGTTCGCGGTCACGCCGGGGCTGGTGATGACCGGTCTGGGCTTGGCCCTGTTCATCGGCTTCATCGGCGGCCTGGCCCCCGCCATCCGCGCCGCGCGCATGCCGGTGACCGCGGCGCTGCGCGCGCAATAGCGCCGCGCGGCGACACACCGTTGCGCCCGCGACGCCGGGCAAGGGCGGATAATCGCGACCCACCCCGGGAGCCGCCGTGACCGCCAGCGCCGCCATCGACCGAAAAGGCCTCGCGGCCGCCATCGCCTCCTACGTGCTCTGGGGCGTGTTCCCGCTGTACTGGGTGCTGCTCAAGCACGTGCCCTCGCTGCAGACGGTGGCGCACCGCATCGTCTGGTGCGCGGTGTTCGTGGTCGGCTACCTCAGCCTGCTCGGCGGCAGCACCTGGCTGCGCGACGCGCTGTCACGGCCGCGCGTGGGCCGGCTGCTGCTGGCCAGCAGTCTGCTGATCAGCTTCAACTGGGGCATCTACATCTGGGCGGTGACCAACGGCCGCGTGGTCGAGGCCAGCCTGGGTTATTTCATCAACCCGCTGGTGAACGTGCTGCTGGGCGTGATCGTGCTGCGCGAGCGGCTCAACCCGGCGCAGTGGACCGCGGTGGCGATCGCGGCGGCGGGCGTGCTGTGGCTGGCCTTCCTGCACGGCGAGCCGCCTTGGATCGCGCTGGCGCTGGCCTTCAGCTTCGCCTTCTACGGGCTGATCCGGAAGGTGGCGCACGTGGACGCGATCCCGGGCCTGGCCATCGAAAGCCTGTTCCTGCTGCTGCCGGCGCTGGCCTGGCTGGGCTGGGCGCAGTGGCAGGGCGAGGCGGCTTTCCTCGACGGCAACCTGGGTTCCGACGCCCTGCTGGTGCTGGGCGGCGCCCTGACCGCACTGCCGCTGATCGGCTTCGCCTACGGCGCGCGCCGCATCCCGTATTCGCTGGTGGGCATCCTGCAGTACATCGCACCGACCCTGCAGTTGCTGGGTGGCGTGCTGCTGCTGGGCGAGCCCTTCACCGGCACGCAGGCGGTGGGCTTCGCCTGCATCTGGGTGGCGCTGGCGATCTACGCCGCCGACGGCTGGCGCCGCGCTCGCCGGCAGCCCGTGCGCGCCGCCACCGAACACTGCGACGAAGCCGTGCCCGCCACCGACGGCGCCGCGCCGCCGCGCTGAGGTTTGCGGGGAGGCGCCATCGCGCTTCCGCGACTTGTCCGTCACGCAAGCCCATGCCCTAATCCCAGCCCATGGGTTCCGACGCCTTCTCCGCGCTCTACCGCGACCAGGTGCTGGCGCACGGCCGGCAGCCGCGCCAGGCCGGGCGGCTGGACGGCCGCGCGCGCCGCGCCAGCGCGAACAACGCGCTTTGTGGCGACCGCGTGGCGGTGTCGCTGCGCCTGGGCGACGACGGCGCCATCGCCGAACTTCGCCATGACAGCGAAGGCTGCCTGCTGTGCCTGGCCTCGGTGTCGCTGATGGCCGGCCGCGTGCAGGGCCTGGCGCCCACCGCGGTGCCCGCGCTGGCCACCGCGCTGCGCGACGGCCTGGCCCGCGCCGACGACCGCGGGCTCGGCGAACTGGCCGCGCTCATCGGCGCCGCGCCCTACCCCTCGCGCCACCGCTGCGCGCTGCTGCCCTGGGACGCGCTGCTGGCCGCGCTCGAAGCCCCGGAGTCCGAGGCATGAACGCGCCCGGCGGCCTGCGCGGCGTGCTCGAGGCGGCGCAGGCGCGACGCGCTGCCGGCACCGCGTTCGCACTGGCCCTGGTCACCGACACCGAGGGCTCGACTTACCGCAAGGCCGGCGCGCTGGCGCTGGTGCCCGCCGACGGCACGCGCACCGGCACGATTTCCGGCGGCTGCCTGGAGCCTGCGCTCGAGGCGCTGTGCCAGGACGCGATCGCGCGCGGCCAGCCGGGCGTTGCCGTGTTCGACACCCGCGACGACGACGACCTGCTGTTCGGCTCCGGCTCGGGCTGCCGCGGCCGCATGCGCGTGCTGGCCTGGCCGCTGCCCGGCGCCGGCGATCCGCTGCTCGACGCGCTGCTCGACGCGCACGCCGCGGGATCGCCGCTGGATCTTTCGGTCAGCGTGGATGAAGCGAACCTCGGCACGCTCGCCTTCGACGGCAGCGCCCCCGCCGGCTTCCTGCCCGTGCGCATCGCGCCGGTGCGCCAACTGCTGCTGCTCGGCGCCGGCCCCGAGGCGCCGCCGCTGCTGCGCCTGGCCCACACCCTGGGCTGGGATACCACGGTGGCCGACCACCGCGAGGGCCTGCTGCGCGCCACGCGCCTGCCGGAAGCGCATGCCCTCCTGGCGATGAAGCCCGCCGCGGCGCTCGCCGCCGCACCGCGCCAGCCCGACGCCGTGCTGGTGATGACCCACCTCGCCAGCGCCGACCTCGAAGCCCTGCGCGCGCTGTCCGCGCTCGACGTGCCCTACGTCGGCCTGCTCGGCCCGCCGGGTCGCCGCGACGAACTGCTCGCCGAACTCGAGCCCGCGTTGCGCGAGGCCCTGCTGCCGCGCCTGCACGCCCCCGCCGGCCTGTTCCTCGGCGGCGAAGGCCCCGAGGCCATCGCGCTGGCGATCGCCGCCGACCTGCAGCGTTTTTTCCACGCGCCCCGATGACCACGCCCCGCCACGCCCTCATCGTGCTCGCCGCCGGCGGTTCGCGCCGCCTCGGCGAAACCAAGCAGCTGCTCCGCCTCGACGGCGAATCGCTGGTGCGCCGGGCTGCCCGACTGGGCCTGGCCACCGCGCCCGCCGAAGCCTGGCTGGTCTGCGGCGCGAACGGCGACGCCGTGCACGCCGAAGCCGCCGACCTGCCGCTGCANNTGCCGCTGCGGCGGGTGGACTGCGCCGACTGGCAGGCCGGGCTGGGGGCGTCGCTGGCCACCGGCGTGAAGGCGCTGGGCAAACACGTGGACGGCGCCCTGGTGCTGCTGTGCGACCAGCCCGCGCTCGACCTGGCGCACCTGCTGGCCCTGCGCGAAGCCTGGCGCGGCGACCCGCGCCGGGCCGCCGCCAGCGCCTACGCCGGCGTGCTGGGCGTGCCGGCCTTGCTGCCGCGCGCCTGGTTCCCGGCCTTGGCCTCCGGCGCCGACGACCGCGGCGCCCGCGACCTGCTGCGCCGCCACGCCGCGCAGGTGCACGCCGTGCCCGCCAACGCCCTGGCGCAGGACGTCGACACCCCGTCGCAAAAGCAGGCCTGGCTCACCCCGGCTTCACTTGGTGGCAACCCGCCCCAGGAGTAGGCTCGGGGCCTTCCCCAGCCGCCGCGAGGGCCGCCCATGAAACTGACCGTCAACGGCGTCGAACACGACGTCGACGCCTCCCCCGACATGCCGCTGCTGTGGGTCCTGCGCGACCTGATCGGCCTCACCGGCACCAAGTACGGCTGCGGCATGGCCCAGTGCGGCGCCTGNNCGGCCAGCCCACGCGCTCCTGCGTGCTGCCGGTGTCGGCGGTGGCGGGCCGCCCCGTCACCACCATCGAAGGCCTCTCGGCCGACGGCAGCCACCCGGTGCAGCGCGCCTGGGCCGAGCTGGACGTGGTGCAGTGCGGCTACTGCCAGTCGGGCCAGATCATGGCCGCCGCCGCCCTGCTGCGGGTGGTGAACAACCCCAACGACGCCGAGATCGACGAAGCCATGGCCGGCATCCTCTGCCGCTGCGGCACCTATCCGCGCGTCCGCGCCGCCATCCACCGCGCCGCCGAGCTCGGCGACGCCTGATCCGCGCGCGACGCCCCCGGGCGCGCCCGTTCGACGGAGACTTCCCGTGAACAAAGAAAGCACTGTTTCCCGCCGCAATTTCCTCAAGGCCGGCGCCCTGCTGGGCGGCGGCCTGGTCGTGGCCTTCGTGGTGCCCGGTGGCCGGCGCCTCGCCTTCGCGCAGGCGCCCGAGGGCGCCACGCTGGTGCCCAACGCCTTCCTGCGCATCGGCAGCGACGATCGCGTCACCGTGCTGCTCGCGCATTCGGAAATGGGCCAGGGCATCTGGACCACGCTGCCGATGCTGATCAACGAAGAGCTCGACGCCGACTGGTCGAAGATCGGCGTCGAACACGCGCCAGCCGCGCCGGCCTATGCGCACACCGCCTTCGGCGCGCAGATGACCGGCGGCTCCACCACCACCTGGTCGGAATTCGACCGCTACCGCCAGGCCGGCGCCACCGCGCGCACGCTGCTGGTGCAGGCGGCGGCGGCGCGCTTCGGCGTGGCGGCGGGGGATTGCCGCACCGAAAACGGCCGCGTCATCTGCGGCGAGCGCAGCGCCAGCTACGGCGAACTGGCCGAGGCCGCCGGCGCGCTGCCAGCGCCGGGCGAAATCGCGCTGCGCGCGCCCAAGGACTGGAAGCTGATCGGCAAGGCCACCCGCCGCCTCGACACGCCGGAGAAGGTGACCGGCCGCGCGGTGTTCGGCATCGACGTGCAGTTCGAAGGCCTCAAGACCGCGGTGGTCGCGCGCGCGCCGGTGTTCGGCGCCACGGTGAAGAGCTTCGACGGCAGCGCCGCGCTGGCCGTGCCCGGCGTGCTCAAGGTGCTGCAGGTGCCTTCGGGCGTAGCCGTGGTGGCCGAACATTTCTGGGCCGCCAAACAGGGTCGCGACGCCCTGCAGGTGGAATGGGACCTGGGCCCGAACGCCGGCCTCGACAGCGACGCGCTGCGCAAGCAGTTCGGCGAGCTGGCCGGCACGCCGGGCGCGGTGGCGGCCACGGCCGGCGACGCCGCCAAGGCGCTGGCCGCCGCCGGCAAGGTCGTCGAAGCCGAATACTTCGTGCCCTACCTCGCGCATGCCGCGATGGAGCCGCTCAATTGCACCGTGCGCATCGGCGCCGACGCCTGCGAAATCTGGACCGGCACCCAGTTCCAGACCGGTGACCAGGCCCTGGCCGCCCACATCACCGGCCTCAAGCCCGGGCAGGTGAAGGTGAACACCACCTTCCTCGGCGGCGCCTTCGGCCGCCGCGCCAACCCGGCCGGCGACTTCGTCGGCGAAGCCGTGCACGTGGCCAAGGCCGCGGGCATGCCGGTGAAAACCGTCTGGACCCGCGAAGACGACACCCGCGGCGGCTTCTACCGCCCGATGTTCCTCGAGCGCGCGCGCGTGGCGCTGGGCAAGGACGGCCTGCCGACCGCTTGGCACCAGGTGCTGGTGGGCCAGTCGATCATGGCCGGCACGCCCTTCGAAGGTTCGATCAAGGACGGCGTGGACGGCTCGTCGGTGGAGGGCGTCTCCGATTCGCCCTACGTCAAGGCCACGCCCGACCACCGCGTCGAACTGCACTCGCCGCGCACCGGCATCCCGGTGCTGTGGTGGCGCTCGGTGGGCCACAGCCAGAACGCCTTCGCCATGGAAAGCCTGGTGGATGAACTGGCCGCCGCGGCGGNNCCGCCGCCGCCTGCTCAAGGACCATCCGCGCCACCTGGGCGTGCTCAACCTCGCCGCCGAAAAGGCCGGCTGGGGTTCGAAGCTGCCCGAGGGCCGCGCCCGCGGCATCGCCGTGCATGAATCCTTCGGCAGCTTCGTGGCGCAGGTGGCGGAAGTGTCGGTCGAGCGCGGCGCGGTGCGCGTGCATCGCGTGGTCTGCGCCATCGACTGCGGCGTGGCGGTGAACCCGCTGATGATCGCCGCGCAGATGGAATCGGGCATCGTCTACGGCCTGAGCGCGGCGCTGTTCGGCCGCATCCGCCTCAAGGACGGCCGCGTGCAGGAGTCGAACTACCATGACTACCGCGTGCTGCGCCTGGACCAGATGCCGGTGGTGGAAACCCACATCGTTCCCAGCACCGAACGCCCCGGCGGCGTCGGCGAACCCGGCACCCCGCCCATCGCCCCGGCCGTCGCCAACGCCGTCTTCGCCCTCACCGGCCAGCGCCTGCGCGAACTCCCACTGCGCGTGCAGTCGTGAGAGAGGGTTTTTGCCACGGATTTGCGCGGATGAACGCGGATTTACACGGATAGAGCAAAAGCGATTCGGAGTGGTCTTCCGTCAACGGCAACCAGCGCGCGCTGTCGACGCCGCCGAGGCCCACTCCAATCCGATCTATCCGCGTTTATCCGCTCTTTATCCGTGTAATCCGTGTTGAAGGCTTCTCAAGCCCCCTACGAAGCGCGCGCCTTGGCGCGGGTGATGATCACCACGCCGGCCAGGATCACGGCCATGGCGCCGATGGCGTCGGCACCGACGCGTTCGTGCAGGAGCAGCGCGCCAAGCAGCACAGCGATCGGCGGGTTGACGTAGGCGTAGCTGGTGGCCAGCGCCGGGCGCACGTGGTGCAGCAGCCAGACGTAGGCGCTGAAGCCGACGATGGAGCCGAAGGCCGCCAGGTAGCCCACCGCCACCGTCGCCGACAGCGGCGGCACTTCGGTGATGCGCTCGCCCAGCGCGAGCCCCAGCAGACCCATCGCCACGCCGCCGCACAGCATCTGCGCGGCGGTGCTCATGAAAGGCGCCGGCAGGTCGCGCCCGCGGCTCCACACCGAACCGAAAGCCCAGGCGATGGGCGCCGCCAGCAACGCCAGCATGCCGCCCAGGCTGGCCTGCATCTCGCCGTCGAAGTTCAGCCACACCACGCCCAGGAAGCCGATGGCCAGGCCCAGCCACTCGCCGCGGCTGGGGTGCTGGCCGCGCAGCACGCCGAACAGGCCTGCCCAGAGCGGCATCGAGGCCACCGCCACCGCCGCCAGGCCCGAAGAAACCGTCTGCTCGGCGAAGTTCACCAGGCCGTTGCCCAGCAGCATCATGAACAGGCCCATGAAGGCCGCGTTCTTCCACTGCGCGCGCGTCGGCGGCGCGTGACCGCGCCAGCGCAGGAAGGCGTAGAAGGCCAGGCTGGCGACGAGGAAACGCAGGCTGCCCATCAGGAAAGGCGGATAGCCTTCCAGCCCGACGCGGATGGCCAGGTAGGTCGAGCCCCAGACCAGATAGACCGAAGCAAGCGCCAGCCCGACCGCGAGCGCGGACGGGGGCGGGGTTGGCGTGGAACTCATGCGCTGCGTTTCCCGGCGGCGTCGTAGCCGCGTCGTTCCGAATCGAGCAGGGCCTGCTTGCGCGGCAGGCCCCAGCGGTAACCGCCCAGGCTGCCGTCGCCGCGGATCACGCGGTGGCAGGGCACCAGCACCGCGACGCGGTTGCCGGCGCAGGCACGCGCCACGGCGCGGGCACCGCGCGGCATGCCCAGCGAATCGGCGAGCTCGGCATAACTGCGGGTTTCGCCGGCGGGAATGCGCATCAGCGCCTCCCACACGCGCTGCTGGAAGGCCGTGCCGATCAGCTCCACCGGCACCGCACCGGCGCGCTCGGACAACGCCTCGGCGACGGCGCGCACCCGCGGGGCCAGGAACTCGTCGCGGCCGGCGTCGACGCGCTGCAGGGTGGCGCGCGGGAACTCGGCGCGCAGGTCGGCTTCCAGCGCACCGGCGTCTTCGCCCAGCAGCACCGCGCAGACGCCGCGTTCGGTCACCGCCACCAGGGCTTGGCCCAGCGCGGTGGGCACCAGCGACCAGCGCAGCTCCAGGCCCTCGCCGCCTCGGCGGTAGGCCTGCGGCGCCATGCCCAGGCGCGCGGCGCCGTGTTCGTAGACGCGGCTGGGCGAACCGTAGCCGGCGTCGTAGAGCGCACGGGTGACATCGTGCCCAGCGCGCAGGCCGGCCTTGAGACCGGACAGCCGGCGCTGGGCGCGGTATTCGGCGGGGCTGAGCCCGAACTGCTGGCGGAAGCGCCGCTGCAGGTGGGTGGCGCTGAGGCCGACGGCGTCGGCGAGCTCGGCAAGGCCCAGGTCTTGCTGGTCGAGCAGGCGGCGGGCCTGCTCGAGGCGGGGGNNGGGGGGCCGGCTATCCGCTTCTTGCGCCGGGGCTCATTCGGCCCAGACGGTGGCCTGGCGGGTCACCGGCAGCACCTGGGCGGTGAGCTGGCGGTTGGCCGTGAGCAGGTCCAGGGCATCGGCCAGGATGGCGGCGGACTCGCGCAGCAGCGGGTCCGGGCCGTTCTTGGCGGCCTCTTCCTCGGCGGCCTGTTCGGCCACGCTGCGCTCGTTGTAGCTCAGGCCGTCGTCCACCACGCGCTCGACCTCGTCCTTGGCCAGGCCGGCGGCCACGCGTTCGGCCTGGCGCTGCTTGCGCTCGGCCTCGAGGCGGTCGCGCTCGGCGCGGCGCACGGCTTCGTTGAGCGAGATGCTCTTCTTGTCGCGCTCGGCGCGGAAGCGGGCGACGTCTTCGGCCCACCACGTGAACTCGCGGTCCTTGGCGATGCGGGCCTCGTGGTTGGCCACCAGCTGCGGCGCCAGCGCGGCGAAGTTGCCGAGGTTGCCGTGCGGGGCCTGGGCGATGCGGCTGGCCGGCAGGGCGTTGTCGTAGGTGCTCTCGCCGTAGTCGCTGGCGTCGAGCGTGACCGGGAACTGCAGGTCGGGCACCACGCCGGCGTGCTGGGTGGTGCCGCCGTCGACGCGGAAGAACTGCGCGACGGTGAGCTTGACCTGGCCGAACTTGACGTCGTCCTTGCGCGGGAAGCGGTCGAGGTCGATCAGGCTCTGCACCGTGCCCTTGCCGAAGGTGGGCTCGCCGATGATCAGGCCGCGGCCGTAGTCCTGGATGGCGGCGGCGAAGATTTCCGACGCCGAGGCGGAAGCGCGGTTGACCAGCACGGCCAGCGGGCCGTCCCAGGCCACGCCGGTTTCGTCGTCGGTCTCGACGCTGACGCGGCCGCCGGTTTCGCGCACCTGCACCACCGGGCCGGCGTCGATGAACAGGCCGGTGAGCTCGACCGCCTCGAGCAGCGAACCGCCGCCGTTGTCGCGCAGGTCCACCACCACGCCGTCCACCTGCTCGGCGCGCAGTTCGCGCAGCAACTTGGCGACGTCGGCGGTGGCCGAGCGCGCGTCCTTGTCGCCGCGGCGGCGGGCTTCGAAATCGAGGTAGAAGGTGGGCAGTTCGACCACGCCGATGCGACGGTCGCCGACTTCGACGATGCGCTTCTGCGCAGCCTGCTGCTCGAGCTTGACCTTGTCGCGGGTGATCACCACGCGCTGCGGCTTGGAATCGACGCCGGCCTCGGCCGGCAGCACGTCGAGGCGCACCTGGGTGCCCTTCTTGCCGCGGATCAGCGCCACCGTGTCGTCGATGCGCCAGCCCACCACGTCGGTCATCGGGCCGCTGGTGCCCTGGCCCACGGCGACCACGCGGTCGCCGACCTTTAGCTTGCCGCTGTTGGACGCCGGGCCGCCGGGCACGATGGTGCGCAGCACCACGAACTCCTCCTGGCGCTGCAGCACCGCGCCGATGCCCTCGAGCGAGAGGCGCATCTGCATGTTGAAGTTCTCGGCGCTGCGCGGCGACATGTAGCTGGTGTGCGGGTCGATCGAGCTGGCGTACGCGTTCATGAAGGTCTCGAACACGTCGTCGCCGCGCAGTTCGCCCACGCGTTCGGCGAGGCCGGCGTAGCGCTTGTCGAGCGTCTTGCGGATGTCTTCCTGGCTGCGGCCGGCGAGCTTGAGGCGCAGCGCGTCGTTCTTGACGTACTTGCGCCAGGCGTCGTCGAGCTCGGCGGTGCTGGCCGCCCATTCGGCGTCCTCGCGGTCGTAGAGCCAGGTCTCGTCGGTGCTGAAGTCGAAGGGCTTGGCCAGCAGCGAGCGCGCGTAGGCCACGCGCTCGGCGACGCGGCGCTGGTAGGTGGCGAACACGTCGAAGGCCGGCTGGAACTGCTGGGCTTTGATGGCGTCGTCGTGGCGCAGGCGGTAGGTGTCGAAGCGGTTGATGTCGGCCTGGGTGAAGAACAGCTTCTGGCCGTCGAGCGATTCCAGGTAACGGCGGTGGATTTCAGCCGACAGGTTGTCGTCGAGCGACTTGGCGCGATAGACGTAGCGGCTGTCGGACAGGATGCCGTAGACCAGGCGCGCGGCCGCGGCCTGCTCGACCGTGGGCTCGAGGTAGGCCGAGGCGCCGGGCGCGGGCGCGCTGGAACTGGCGGCCATGGCCATGGCCAGCGGCAGCGCGGCGGAGAGGGCGATCAGCTTGTGCTTGAGCATGGTCAGGTCCGGTGTTCAGGGGTCCAGCTTGCGCCCCGGGGCTGGCCCGGGGCCTGTGCCGATAGTGATATCAACAGCGTCCGGGCCAGCATAGCCCCCGGGATGTTCAGGCGAGGTCGGCGACGAAGCCGGCTTCAGCCGCCATTCGGTCGGCGTGGTAGGACGAGCGCACCATCGGCCCGGAGGCCACGTGCGTGAAGCCCAGCGCCTGGCCGGCGACTTCCAGCTGCTTGAATTCTTCCGGCGTCCAGTAGCGCATCACCGGGTGGTGGTGCGGCGTGGGCTGCAGGTACTGGCCGATGGTGACCATGTCCACGTCGTGCGCGCGCAGGTCGCGCAGGGTTTCGAGCACCTGCTCCATGGTTTCGCCCAGGCCCAGCATGATGCCGGACTTGGTGGGCACGCCAGGGTGCTGGGCCTTGAAGCGCTTGAGCAGCTCCAGCGACCACTGGTAATCGGCGCCCGGGCGCACGTTCGGGTACAGGTGCGGCACGGTTTCGAGGTTGTGGTTGAACACGTCCGGCGGGTTCGTGGCCAGGATCTCCAGCGCGCGGTCCATGCGGCCCTTGCCGCGGAAGTCGGGCGTGAGGATTTCGATCTTGAGCCTGGGCGACAGCGCGCGCGCCTCGCGGATGCAGTCGACGAAATGCTGGGCACCGCCGTCGCGCAGGTCGTCGCGGTCGACCGAGGTGATCACCACGTAGCGCAGGCCCATGTCGGCGATGGTGCGGGCCAGGTTGGCCGGCTCGCTGGCGTCGGGCGGCTTGGGCCGGCCGTGGGCGACGTCGCAGAAGCTGCAGCGGCGGGTGCAGACCTCGCCCAGGATCATGAAGGTGGCGGTGCCGTGGCTGAAGCACTCGTGGATGTTCGGGCAGCTGGCTTCCTCGCAGACCGTCACCAGGCGGTTTTCGCGCAGCTTGCTCTTGAGCTTCTGCACGGCGTTGCCGGAGGGGATGCGCACGCGGATCCAGCTGGGCTTGCGCAGGACCGGGGCGCTTTCGTCGAACTTGACCGGGCTTTTGCCGATCTTGTCGCCACCCAGCTGCTTCTGGCCTTCGACCAGGGGCGAACCCAGCACCTGCAGGGGAATGGACTTGCTGGCGGAATCGGACATGGCGGGTTCGGATCAGGCGGGGGTGAGGTCCGGCGGCGGGGCGCCGGTGGGGGCCAGGCCGAGGCGCCGGGACAGGGCTTCGACCAGCACGGGCGTGATCGTGGCGAAGTCGCCGGGACCGCCCAATTCTAGCACCGAGGTCACTTCCAACCCCTGGTAACCACAGGGGTTGATGCGCCGGAACGGCTCGAGGTCCATGGCGATGTTGAAGGCCAGGCCGTGGAAGCTGCAGCCCTTGCGCACGCGCAGGCCCAGGGCCATGACCTTGGCGCCGCCGACGTAGATGCCGGGCGCGCCTTCCTTGCGCTCGCCGGTGATGCCGTAGTGGGCCAGCACGTCTATCACGGCGCCCTCGATGCGGCAGACCAGCTCGCGCACGCCCAGGCCCAGGCGGCGCAGGTCCACCAGCGGGTAAGCCACCAGCTGGCCGGGGCCGTGGTAGGTG
>DNNT01000261.1:13488-20078 GCA_003497545.1 Arenimonas sp.
GCGGCCGGGGTGTCGGCCGCCGGGGCGCCGCAGGCGGGGGCTACAGCGTCCACTTCACCGCCGGGTGCTCGCGCAGCGCGCCGTGGGCGGCGTCGTAGTCCTCGCGACTGTGCGCCTCGAACACCAGGGTCACCGAGACGTAGTTGCCCTTGGCGGACGGCTTGATGGCCAGGCGCTCGTGGTACACGGTCAGGCCCAGGGCTTCGAGCACCATGGGCACCACCAGGTGCAGGTCGGCCTCGGCCGAACCCATGGCGCTGATCTCGAAGATGCCCGGGAACTGGAAGCCGTGCTCGGGGTTGTCGGAACGGATGCTCATGCCGCCCATTATGGGGGCGCGGGCCCCCTGTCCCAAGCCCGCGCCGGGCTCAGGCGCCGTCCACGCGCACGCGGTTGCGGCCGTCGCCCTTGGCCCGGTACATGGCCCGGTCGGCGGCCCGGTAGAGCTCGCTGCCGTCCTGGCCGTCGCCCGGGTCGAAGCCGGCCACGCCGATGCTCACCGTCAGGGCCAGCGGCCCCTCGCGCAGCTGCAGCGGGTGCTCGACCAGGCTGGCGCGCATCGCCTCGGCCNNGAGCGGACGACCTCGCAAAACGCGCTCGCCGCCTCCGAATCCATTCCCGACAGCAATATGCCGAACTCCTCGCCGCCCAGCCGCGCGAGGTGCGCGCCGGGGGCGGTGAAGACCTCGCGCATCCGGTCGGCGAAACGCGCCAGGCAGGCGTCGCCGGCATCGTGGCCAAGTTCGTCGTTCACGCGCTTGAAGTGGTCCAGGTCCATCACCAGCATCGACAGCGGGCGACCATGGCGCCGCGATTCGCCGACCAGATGCTCGAGCGCGCCACCGAAGAAGCGGCGGTTGGCCAGTCCGGTGAGCGGGTCGATGCGGCTCAGGCGCTCGTATTGGTCGCGCTGGTGGCGCAGGGCGTCATAGAGGTCGAGTTGCTGCTGGTACTCCCGGTAGCTGCGCAGCAGGACGATCGCCAGGTAAACCGAGTACGCGCCCACCGTCACCGACACCGCAAGGCCTTCGTCGGTGTAGGGCAGCAGCAGCGGCGCCGGCAGGTAGATCAGCGACACGCCCAGCAGCGCGCGCTCGCGCCGCAGGCTGTAGTTGTGCGCGAAGGCGGTGGCNNTGGCGGTGGCGAAGGCGATGGTGCACAGCAGGGCCGCGCTGCGGCCGGGCGCGAAGTGCGGATCGACCAGGGCCCAGGCCAGCACCGCGCCCCAGAGCGCGGCGGTGCTGAGCACCACGGCCCATTCGCGGTCCAGCCAGGCTTCAAGCCGTCGGCGCGAGGCGCCCGCCGCCGGCGGGCGCGGCCAGATGCGCATCAGCGCCAGCGACGTGAAGGCCAGGCCCAGCAGCGCGGTGGCGACGGGATGTTTCGACGGGAGGCCGGTGGCCACCGACACGACCACCCAGGCCAGCAGGTAGAACACGCCGCCGGTGACGACCCGCTGGGCGGTGTCGGCCACTTCCCGCGCCAGGCGCGGGGTGCCGTCGTCCTGGCCTTCGTCCCTCATCCGGTCCACTCCCCTGAAGCCACCGGTCCGGGAACCAGACTAGCGGGTGTTCATTCGCTTTCCCACCAGAGCCAGAAGTCGTCGCTCATGCGCTTGAAGAAGCCACCCTCGGCGACGTCCTGCAGCGCCACCAGCGGGCGCTCGGCGACGACCTTGTCGTCGAGGCTCAGTCGAACCGTGCCGATGACCTGCCCCTTGGTGATGGGCGCGCTGAGCTGCTTCGGCACGTCCATGGTGGGCTTGAGCTCGGCGTAGCGGCCGCGCGGCAGGGTGACGAGCAGCGGCTCGGCCACGCCCAGCTCGACGCCGTCGGCTTCGCCGCGCCAGACCTTCTGGTCGGCCACCTTGGCGCCGGCGGCGTACACGCTGTGGGTTTCGAAGAAGCGGAAGCCCCAGTTCAGCAGCGCCAGGTTGCCCTCTTCGCGCAGGCGGAAGCCTTCGTTGCGGCTGGTGGTGTCGATGCCAAGCACCACCGAAACCAGGCGCTGGTCGCCGCGCTTCGCCGAAGCGGCGAGGCAATAACCGGCGGCCGAGGTGTGGCCGGTCTTGAGGCCGTCGACGCTGGCGTCCTTCCACAGCAGGCCGTTGCGGTTCCACTGCTGGATGCCGCCGTAGCTGAATTCCTTGATCTTGTAGAGCGCGTAGTGCTCGGGGAACTGCGAGATCAGCGCGCGCGAGAGGATGGCGATGTCGCGCGCGGTCATCACGTGGCCCGGGGCCGACAGGCCGTGCGCATTTTCGAAGCGCGAGTTGGCCATGCCGAGCTTGGCGGCGTAGCTGTTCATCATGTCCACGAAGGCGGCTTCGCTGCCGCCGACGTGTTCGGCCAGCGCGATGGCGGCGTCGTTGCCGGACTGGATGACCAGGCCATGCAACACGTCGTCGAGCTTGACCTGCGAATTCACCGCCAGCGCGCTGTAGCTGCCGTCGGTGCCGGCGCCACCGGAGCGCCAGGCGTTTTCGCTGATGCGCACCAGGTCGTCGGCCTTCACGCGGCCGGCGGCCATTTCGGCGGCGACCACGTAGGAGGTCATGACCTTGGTGATGGACGCGGGCTCGAGCGGCTGGTCGATGTTCTCGCCGGCCAGCACCTGGCCGCTGACGTGGTCCATCAGGATCCAGGCCTTGGCGCCCTGCGGCACCGGGGCCGGCGGCGTCGGCGCCGGGGCGTTCGCGGCGGGTGCCGGCGAAGGCGCGGGCTGCGGCACCGGGGTCTGGGCGAAGGCGGCGCCGGCGACAAAGGCGGCCAGCGCGAAGGACAGGAAGCGGGAAGCGGACATCCGGGGGAGACTCCAAATCATGGGCGGGCGCGCGGCCCGCCGGGAACGTAGGGGCATGCTAGCCCTTATTCACTGAATACCCGCGGGCTGGGCAGGCCCAGTCCGCGGATGCGATCGATCACCGCGGCGGCGGCTTCGGCGGCCGACATCGCCCTGTCCCAGAGCGCCAGGAGCCTGTCCGTGGAGGCGTCGCGCGACGCGTCGGGGATCCTGCGCGCGCTGTCCGCCATGAGCCATTCCACCGAGCGGCGGAGCCCCTCGGCGAAGCTNNCGGCGGCTTCGGCGGCCAGCGGACCGACGCGAACACGCCAGACCTTGTCGCCGTTCACGCGCGCGTCCTCGACTTCGACGTCGTCGATGCCGGCGTCCTCGAGCTGTCGGGCGATGCGGCGGGCGTTGTCGCGTTCGCGGTAGGCACCGACCTGCACCACGTGGCGGCCATTGCCCGAGGGCATCGGCGCCGCGGCCACGGACGGCGGGACCGGCGCGCTGCCGGCGCCGAGCACCGGGCCGGCGTCGCCACCTTCCGGCGTGAGCGCGCGCACTTCGACCCGCGCCGTGCCGGTGCGGTCGAGGCCGAGCTTCACCGCGGCGGCGTAGCTGAGGTCGATGATGCGGCCGGAGTGGAAGGGGCCGCGGTCGTTCACGCGCACCACCACGCTTTCGCCGCTGTCGAGGTGGGTGACGCGCACGTAGCTGGGCAGCGGCAGGGTCTTGTGCGCGGCGCTGAAGCTGCACATGTCGTAGATTTCGCGACTCGACGTCTGGCGGCCGTGGAACTTCTGGCCATACCACGAGGCGACGCCGCGTTCGACGTAACCGTCGGCGCTGGGCATCACGCGGTAGCTCTTGCCCAGCACCGTGTAGGGCGAGCGGTTGCCGTAGGCGGCCGGCGGTTCACGGCGCGGCGTGGGTTCGACCAGGCCACTGAGGTCGAGCGCGTGTTCGGGCGCGCTGTCGGACACGCCGGGGGCGTAGAGGCCGCCGGGCGTGTAGTCCTCGTCGCGGTGCTCGCGCACCTGCAGGCAGGCGGCCTGGGTGGCGGCCACGCTGGCAACCGGGTCGCCTTCCGCGCGCGGCTTGGCGACGGCGCGGTGCGATACGCCATCGCGCGCCTCCGGCGCCGACGGCTTCACCGGCTTGCCGGCGCAACCGGCGAGCAGGGCCACGGCAAGCAGGGCCAGCGTGCGCTTCATGGCGCGGCGGCGGCCTCCGCCCCGGCGGCGATTTCGCGCGAGAGCTGGTACACGGCCATGGCGTACATCGGCGAGCGGTTGTAGCGAGTAATGGCGTAGAAATTGCGGAAGCCCAGCCAGTGCTCGGTGCCGGCGCTGCCTTCGAAGGTGACCAGGGTGGCCTTGAGGTCGTGGCCCTGGGCCAGCGCCGGGCGGTAGCCTTTCTCGCCCAGCTCGGCCAGGCTGTACTTCGCATCCAGCGTGTCGGGCACGAAGGGCGCGGCGCCTGCTTCCGCCTGGGCCAGCGCCACCACCGGCTCGTCGCGCTGCCAGCCGTGGGCGACGAAGTAGTTGGCGATCGAGGCGAACACGTCGGGCAGCACGTTGAACAGGTCGCGGCGGCCGTCGCCGTTGCCGTCGCGGGCGTAGGCGCGGTAGCTCGACGGCATGAACTGGCCGTAGCCCATGGCGCCGGCGTAGCTGCCCTTGAGCGCGGCGAGGTCGAGCTGCTCTTCCTTCGCCAGCAGCATCACCTGCATCAGTTCGTCGCGGAAGAAGCGCCCACGCGCGGCTTCGCGCTCGAGCTGCGCCGGGTCGCCGCTCGCGGGGTAGAAGAAGCCGAGCGTGTAGAGCGCATCGAGCACGGCGTAGCTGCCGGTGTTGCCGCCGTAGCTGGTTTCGACGCCGATGATGGCGACGATCATTTCGGCCGGCACGCCGGTGGCGGCCTCGACCTTCGCCAGTTCGTCGCGGTGGCGCGCCAGGAAGGCCTGGCCGTCGGCGATGCGGCGGTCGCTGATGAAGATGGGACGGTATTCGCGCCAGGGCTTCACCTTCTCGGCCGGCCGCGACATGGCCGCGACGATGCTCTCCCGGTGGTTCGACTTCGCGAGCCAGGCTTCGACCTCGGAAGCCTCCAGGCCGTACTTCGACGCTGCCTCGGCGACGAAGGCGGCACGCAGCGCCGGGTCGGGCGCGGGCCCGGACTGGGCGGTGGCGACGGGCGTGGCGGCCACCAGGGCCAGCAGCAGGGGGAACAGGCGAAGCGTGTTTCGGCGCATGGACACAACCGTCGGGATTTGCCGGCAATTTAACACGGCCCGGCGCGGGCGCCCGCTCAGGACGCCATGAATTTCCGGTGCGCGTGCACCGACATCACCATGCCGAAACCGACCAGCAGCGACACCGCCGAGGTACCACCGAAACTGAGCAGGGGCATGGGCACNNGCCACCATGCCGCCGTTCACCAGCACGTAGACCGAGAAGGTCATGGCCACGGTGCCGGCGAGCAGCCGCGCGTAGCCGTCGCGGGCCTGGGTGGCGATCCACAGGCAGCGGCCGACGATGAACAGGTACAGGGCCAGCAGCGTGACCACGCCCAGCCAGCCCCATTCCTCGCTCAGCACCGAGAAGATGAAGTCGGTGGTGTGCTCGGGCAGGAAGTCGAGATGCGACTGGCTGCCCTGCCCCCAACCCTTGCCCGAGAAACCGCCGGAGCCGATGGCGATCTTGGACTGGATGATGTTCCAGCCGGCGCCCAGCGGGTCGGATTCGGGATCGAGGAAGGTGAGGATGCGGTCGCGCTGGTAGGGCATCAGGAAATGCCAGCCGACCGGCAGCGAGGCCAGGCCCAGCCCCGCGAAGAGCCCGATGCGCCACCAGGCGATGCCGGCCAGGAACAGCGCGAACACGCCCGAGGCCGCCACCAGCATGCCGGTGCCCAGGTCGGGCTGCAGGATGATCATGCCCACCGGCAGGCCGATGATGCCCGCGCCCACCGCCAGCGTGCCCCAGCGCGGTGGCAGCGGCACCGAATGCAGGTACCAGGCCAGCATCATCGGCACCGACAGCTTCAACAGTTCGCCGGGCTGCAGGTAGAACACGCCCAGGTTCAGCCAGAGGTTGGCGCTGCGGCCCGAGCCGAACACGAACACCAGACCCAGCAGCACCAGGCTGGCGGCGTAGGCCACCGGCGTCCACAGGCGCAGTTTGCCCGGCGTGACCCGAGAGAGCAGCACCATGGCGCCCAGGCCGATGCCGAAACGCGCGCCTTGCGACATCACCAGCCGGGCGTTTTCGCCCGAAGCGCTGGCGAGCACCACCAGGCTGACCAGCATCACCGCCAGCAGCGCCAGCAACAGCGGCAGGTCCACCTTGTCGAACAGGCGTGCCGCCAGTTCGCGCAGCCAGCGCAGGAAAGCGGTCATTTTGCGGTGTCCTCGGGCGGCGGCAGCAGCCAGGCGTCGAGGATGCGGCGACCGATCGGCGCCGCGGCGCGTGCGCCCGAGCCGCCGTGTTCGACCAGCACCACCACGGCCACCGTGGGCGCCTCGGCCGGTGCGAAACCGATGAACCAGGCCTGGTGGCGCAGGTGGTAGGGCAGCTGGTTGGGGTCCATGCGCTCGGTGCCGCGGCGGCTGACGCGCTGCACGGTGCCGGTCTTGCCGGCCATCTGGTAGCTCGCGCCCAGCGCGGCGGAACGGCCGGAGCCGGTGGGAGCGTGCATGGCGGCCACCATGCCTTCGTTGACGGCGGCCAGGTGCGCGGGGTCCTTCACCAGCAACACGCCGGGCGGCTGCGGTTCCGGCACCAGCGGCGCGTTGAAGCCGGCCT
>DNNT01000062.1 GCA_003497545.1 Arenimonas sp.
CACGAGCTGGCGCGCGCGGGCACCGAACTCATCTACGTGCCGGGCAACCACGACCGGCCCATTCGCCGCTTCTGCGGCCTGATGCTGCCGAACATGCAGGTGCGCCGCCGCGCCATCCACGTGCTGCGCGACGGCCGCCGCCTGCTGGTGACCCACGGCGACGACTACGACGCCGTCACCCATTTCGGCAATTTCCAGGAGCGTTTCGGCGACTGGCTCTACGACCGCATCCTGGCCGGCAACCGGCTCACCAACCTTGCGCGCCGCAAGCTGGGCCTGCGCTACTGGTCGCTGGCGGATTTCCTGAAGTCGCAGAGCGGCGCGGCCGAGCGCTACATCGAACGTTTCGTGCACGCCGGCCTGGGTGACGCGCGCCGGCGTGGCTTGGACGGCATCGTCTGCGGCCACATCCACCGCGCGGCGCTGCGCGAGGTGGACGGCTTGGTCTACGCCAACGACGGCGACTGGGTGGAAAGCCTGAGCGCCCTGGCCGAAGACGCCGCCGGCGACCTGGTGCTGCTGCGCCACGACGGCAGCGAACTGACCCGCCTGCCGGGCCGCTCGCCGGTGGNNGCAGTTCGCGCGCGGCGTCCAGCATTTCCGTGCCCGGCGCCAGCCGGAAGCCCACCAGCCAGCCGTTGGCGTCGAAGGCGCGCAGCGACAGCGTGCGGCGGGCCAGCGCCGGCGGCACCTGGTTCACCGCGTCGTAGGGCGCGTGCGCGGCCAGCCGGAAATAGACGGCGTTCGCACCGTGGAAGGGGCTGTCGGCGTCCTGGTGCGTGTAATTCACCAGCAGCACGGTTTCGCCCGGCAGGGCGTCTTCCAGGGTGGCGCGGCAGGGGAAACCCGGCGCCTTGTCGGCGACGCGCACGACGGCGCGGCGCGCGGCGAGTTCGTCGGGGCTGGCTTCGAACAGGGCGTGGTAGGGGGCGGGGTCGAGGCCGCGGATGCGGATGTCCATGGGGTGCTCCGGTTTGGGGTGGCGCCATGCTCCGCGCCGGCCGGGGACGCCGCTATCCGATTCTTGCGCCTCACGTGGCGCGGACGCCGCGGGCGGTTAGCATCACGGCCATGGATTCCCTCAGCCAGATCGTCCTGGGCGGCGCCGTCGCGGCCGCCATCGCCCCCGCCGCCCACCGCCGCGCCGCGCTCGCGGCCGGCGCCGCATTGGGCACGCTGCCCGACCTCGACTCGGTGCCCATGTGGTTCCTGGGGCTCGACCCGGTGACCAACATGACCTGGCACCGCGGGCCCTCGCATTCGCTGCTGGTGCTGATGCCGTTCGCGGCGCTGCTGTGGTGGCTGTTCAAGCGCACCGGCGGGCGCGTGGCCGAAGCGCCGGCACGCTGGTACTGGGCCATCACCCTGGCGCTGGTGACGCATCCGCTGCTCGACGCCTTCACCGTTTACGGCACCCAGCTGTGGTGGCCGCTGCCGCCCTCGCCGGCGATGTGGTCGAGCGTGTTCATCATCGACCCGCTGTACACGCTGCCGCTGCTTTTTGCCTGCCTGTTTGCGCTGTGGCGGCCATCGAAGGCATCGGCGCAGCGCGCACTGGTGCTGGGCCTGGCACTGAGCACCGCGTATCTCGGCTGGTCGCTGCTGGCCAAGGCTNNGGACCAGGCGCTGGCCGCGCGCGGGCTGCAGGACGCGCCGCGTTTTTCGGTGCCGATGCCGTTCAACACGCTGCTGTGGCGGGTGGTGGTGATGACGCCGGACGGCTTTCTCGAGGGCGAACGTTCGCTGGTGGCGGACGAGGGGCCGATGGTGTTCCGCGAGTATGCGTCGGACGCTCGGGTGCTCGAGGGCGTCGCCGATTTTGCGGCCGTAAGGCGACTCCTTTGGTTCAACCACGGCTTCATGAAAGCCGAAGAGCGCGACGGCCGGGCCGTGCTGTCCGACCTGCGCATGGGCGCCGAGCCCGACTACAGCTTCCGCTTCATCGTGGCCGAGCGCGTGGGCAACGGCTGGCGCGAAGTGCGGCCCGGGCAGGCCGATTGGCCGTGGGAAGCGCGGCGCCGGCTGGCGCAGATGTGGGACCGGATCTGGGTGCAGCCCGCTACCGAAGTTCAGGCCGCCGAGGCGAAGTCCGAGGCGGCGCCGGCCACCAGCGCGTCGAAATAATCGCGGGTCAGGCGCAACTGCGCCTCGGCGCTTTCGGCGCGGTTGACCACGGCGCGGAAGGCGGCGTTTTCCGGCCGGTCCTTCGCGTACCAGCCCAGGTGCTTGCGGGCGATGCGCACGCCCGATTCTTCGCCATAGAAAGCGTGCAGGTGCGCCAGGTGGCCCAGCAGCACGTCGCGCACTTCGGGCAGCGTGGGCGGCGGCAGGTGTTCGCCGGTGGCCAGGTAGTGCGCCACTTCGCGGAAGATCCAGGGGCGGCCCTGGGCGGCGCGGCCGATNNGGCGAATCGATGTCGCCGTTGGCCAGCACCGGGATGCGCAGCGCCGCCTTCACTTCGGCGATCGTGTCGTATTCGGCCAGGCCGGTGTAGTGCTGGTCGCGGGTGCGGCCGTGGATGGTCAGCGCGGCGATGCCGCTGTCTTCGGCGATGCGGGCGATGCGCAGCGCGTTCTTCTGGCCGGCGGCCCAGCCGGTGCGGATCTTCAGC
>DNNT01000190.1 GCA_003497545.1 Arenimonas sp.
CCGCACCGAGTCCATCCAGGACGTGCCGGTGGCGGTCAGCGCCTTCTCGGAGGACGCGCTCAAGGGCCTGCAGGCGACCAACGTCGACGGCCTGCAGGGCGCCGTGCCGAACATGAACATCGTGCAGGGCCGCGGTTCCTCGAACTCGGTGAACGTCTTCATCCGCGGCATCGGCCAGCCCGACGCACTGCAGACCTTCGACCCGGGCGTGGGCATGTACGTGGACGACGTGTACTACTCGCGCATCAACGGCGCGCTGTTCTCGCTGTTCGACGTCAGCCAGGTGGAAGTGCTGCGCGGCCCGCAGGGCACGCTGTACGGCAAGAACAGCACCGGCGGCGCGGTGAAGATCACCACCCGCAACCCGTTCGACGACGAGGGCGGCGCGGTCGAGCTCACCGCGGGCGACTACGGCCGCCGCGAGGGCCGTGTCTACGGCAGCGTCCAGCTCAGCGACACCCTGGCCGCCAGCATCGCCGCCGCCAAGATCACCCGCGATGGCTACGTCACCGACCCGACCACCGGCCACGAGTTCAACGACGAAGACACGCAGGCCATCCGCGCCAAGTTCGCCTTCCGTCCCAGCGACACCTTCAACGGCATGCTGTCGCTGGACTACACCGAGCAGGACAACGCCCTGACCCTGGGCCAGCCGGTGGCGCCGCTGTACGCGGTGAACCTGGCGGGCGGCATCAACATCCTGCGCCTGCCCACCGCCGGTGATTACAATTACGAAACCCGCACTTCCTTCGACCCCGGCCAGGGCCAGGAGATGAAGCACAAGGGCGCGTCGCTGACCCTGAACTGGGTGCTCAGCGACCGCTGGAGCGCCAAGTCCATCACCGCCTACCGCAAGCTCGACACGGCCTCGTTCATCGACATCGACGCCTCCGAGTTCGAGCTCGGCGACGTGTTCGTGGGCGTGGACCAGCGCCAGGCCAGCCAGGAGCTGCAGTTCGCCTACGACAACGGCGGCAACCTCGACGCCATGTTCGGCCTGTACTACATCGACGAGCAGGTGCCTTCGCACCAGGAAGCCTACGCCGACGACTTCCTGCGCTTCGGCGCGCTGCCCATCAGCTTCCTGCGCACCATCGACGACGACCTGTCGAACAAGTCTGTCGCCGGCTACGCGCACGCCAACTGGGAGTTCTCGCCGTCCTGGACCCTGTCCGCCGGCCTGCGCTACACCCAGGACAAGAAGAAGTACTTCCGCAGCACCTCCACCTTCTCCGACATCCTGGGCAACGCCGACCCGGCCCTGGCCTTCAACATCAGCGACACCTGGACCGCTCTGACCCCGAGCGTGAGCCTGCAGAAGGCCTTCAGCGACACGATGATGGGCTACTTCTCGGCCAACCGTGGCTACAAGGCCGGTGGCTTCAACGGCCGCGCCAACAGCGCCGCCGAGATCAGCACCTTCGAGCCCGAGTACGTCTGGACCTACGAACTGGGCTTGAAGATGCAGTCGGAAGACGGCCGCCTGAGTGGCCGCGTCGCCGCCTTCCACAGCACCTACAAGGACTTCCAGGCGCGTGTTTCCGAGGTGCAGAACCCGGGCGCGCCGGTGCCGACCTTCGCCTTCCCGGTGCTCAACGCCGCCGAGCTGGCCATCGACGGCATCGAGTTCGAGGGCATGGCCCGCCTGGGCCAGGGCACGCTGCTCTCCACCCAGATCGGCTGGATGGACGCGCGCTACGAGGAGTTCAACGACCCGCGCGTGGTGGTGAACCCGGCCCTGGCCAGCCTGCACGACCACGTGCCGTTCTCGCCCGAGCTGACCGCGCGCGTCGCGCTGCAGCACGGCTTCGAACTCCCGGGCGGCAGCCTGCTGAGCATCGGCGGCGACGTGTCCTACCGCGGCGAGACCTGGCTGTCGGTGGACAACGCCCCGGGCCTGAGCCAGGACGCCTACACCCTGGTCGGCCTGTACGGCGTGTGGGATTCCTCCGACGGCCGCTGGCAGCTGCGCGCCGGCGTGCGCAACCTGACCGACGAGCTGTACAAGACCGACGGCCAGGAATTCTCGTCCATCGGTGGCATCCAGACCGCGTACTACGGCGCCCCGCGCAACTACTACGCCTCCGTGCGCTACAACTTCTGAGTGATGGTGATGTTTCCCCGGGAATATTCCCAACGGGCCGCGCAAGCGGCCCGTGTTTTTATCCCCGCCGCGTTGGTGGCGGCGCTGGCCGGCTGCGCGGCGGAACCGCTTCCGTCGCTGCCGGCGCTCGACATCGATCCCGGCCGCGTCGCCGTGGCCGGTTTGTCGTCCGGCGCCTACATGGCCACCCAGGTGCACCTGGCCCATTCCGACCGGCTGCGCGGCGCCGCGCTGCTTGCCGGCGGACCCTACGGCTGTGCCGGCGGTTCGCTGGAAACCGCGCTCGGCCCGTGCATGGTCGCCGAACCTTACGCGCCCGACCCGGCGCGGCTGGCCGGCGTCGTGCGCGAACGCGCCGCCGCCGGCGACATCGCGCCGGTGAGCGGGCTCGCCGGCGACGCGGTGTACGTGCTGCGCGGCCGCGCCGACACCGTGGTGGCCGAGGGCGTCACGCGTTCGGCGCACGACCTGTACGCGGCGCTGGCCGACGATGCCGGCGGCCTGTCGCTGCGCTACGACGGCGAGCGCGATTTCCCGCACCTGATGCCCACGCTCGATGCCGGCGTGGATTGCACCGCCGGCGGCACGCCTTATCTCGGCCGCTGCGGTTTCGACGCCGCCGGCGAGGCCATGGCCTGGCTGTTCGGCCCGGCGCCTTCGCCGGCGGCCGACGCCGCGGCGGGCGAACTGCGCCGTTTTGGCCAGGCAGCCTACGCTGCGCCCGGCACCGACCCGCTGCTCGCCGACGCCGGTTACCTCTACCTGCCGCCGGCCTGCGCCGCGGGCGAGCGCTGCGGCCTGCTGGTGGCCTTCCACGGCTGCGAGCAGAACGCCGACAAGGTGGGCGAGGCCTTCGTGCGCGACGCCGGCTTCAACCGCTGGGCCGACGTGCACCGCGTGGCCGTGCTGTATCCTCAGGTGCGATCAAGCTACCTGCCGCTGAATCCGAAGGCATGCTGGGACTGGTGGGGTTACACGGGCGAAGGCTACGACACCCGGCACGGCGCGCAGCCGCGCTGGCTGGCGGCGGCCATGACCGCGCTCGGCGCGCCCATGCCGTGACATTGCGGCCGCGCCCGTGCTGACCGACGCCCTCGTCGTCGGCGCGGGCCTGCTCTGGCTGGGCCTGCTGTTCGGCACCGCGCTCTGGGCCGAACGCCGCCCGGGCCTGCTGGCGCGGCAGTGGCCGGTGGTCTACAGCCTGTCGCTGGCGGTGTACTGCACCTCGTGGACCTTCTACGGCACGGTGACGCAGGCGCAGCGTTCGGGCTGGCCCATCCCGCCCACCTTCCTGGGCACCATCCTGCTGTACGTGCTGGGCTTCGGCTTCCTGCTCAAGCTGCTGCGGCTGGCGCGCGAGAACAATTCGACCTCGCTGGCCGACCTGATCGCCACGCGCCTGGGCCGCAGTTCCTGGCTGGCGGCGGCGGTCACCTTCGTGGCGGTGCTGGGCATCGTTCCCTACCTGGCGCTGCAGCTGAAGGCGGTGGCGATGAGCTACGGCCTGCTCACGCGTGCGTCGGAACTGTCGCCGCCGCCGTGGCAGGACAGCGCGCTTTACGTGGCGCTGGCGATGGGCCTGTTCGCCATGCTGTTCGGCACCCGGCGCGTGTCGGCGGCCGAACACAACCGCGGCCTGGTGCTGGCGATGGCGGTGGAGTCGCTGCTCAAGCTGGGCGCGATGCTGGCGCTGGGCGCCTTCGTCTGGTTCGGCCTGGACCTGCCCGACGTGCCCGCGGCGGCCCCGCCGGCCGACGGCGCGAACGGTTTCCCGGCGCTGGTGCTGCTGGGCGCGCTGGCCATGTTCACGCTGCCGCACCAGTTCCACGTGGGCGTGGTCGAGTGCCGTGACGAAGGCGAGCTGCGCACTGCGCGCTGGCTGTTCCCGCTGTACATGCTGCTGATCGCGCTGCCCATCCTGCCGCTGGCGCGCGCTGGCGACGCGCTGCTGGCGCCGATGGGCGTGCCGTCCGACCTTTACGTGCTGGCGCTGCCGTTGGCCCAGGGCCACGAGGGCCTGGCGCTGCTGGCTTTCCTGGGCGGCCTGAGCGCGGCCACCGGCATGGTGATCCTGGCCACGCTGGCGCTGAGCGTGATGATCGGCAACCACTGGCTGGCGCCGCTGCTGGTGCGCGGCCGCTGGGGCGGCGCGGGCGAGGGCGGCGACCTGCGCGGCGCGGTGCTGGCGCAGCGCCGCGTCGGCATCCTGGCTGTGGTGCTGCTGGCCTGGGGCTACAGCCGCGTGATGGCCGGCAACGACGCGCTGGCCGACATGGGCGCCATTTCCTTCTCGGCGCTGGCGACGCTGGCGCCGGCGGTGGCCTTCGCCGTGTGGCGGCCGCAGATGCCGGCGCGCGCGGTGCTGGCCGGCCTGGCGGTGGCGGTGGCGCTGTGGTGCTGGGCGCTGCTGGTGCCGGCGCTGGCCGAGGCCATGGGCGCGTCGCCGGCGTGGCTGCGCGAAGGGCCGCTGGGCTGGGCCTGGCTGGCGCCCGACACGCTGTTCGGCCTGGGCGACTGGAGCCGCATCGGCCGCGCCACCGTGCTGAGCCTGGTGGCCGGAGCGCTGTTGCCGTGGATGCTGGCCTCGCGCCTGGACGCGCGGCCCGACACCTTCGCCGCCGGCGCACTGTCGCGCGAGGCGCTGCGCGAAGTGGCGGTGCGTTTCCTGCCCGCCGCGAAAGTGGACGCCGCGCTGGCCACCGCACCGGCCGGGCAGGCGGTGCCGGCGGCCACGCGCCAGCGCATCGAGCGCGAACTCGCCGCCGTGCTCGGCGCCGCGTCGGCGCGGCTGCTGCTCGACGCCGCCCGGCGCGCCCAGGGCCCCGACCTCGACACCGTGGCCACCATCGTCGGCGAAGCCTCGCAGGCGCTGCGTTTCAACCAGCGCGTACTCGAGGCGGCGCTTGAGAACATGAGCCAGGGCATCTCGGTGGTGGATGCCGAACTGCGCCTGGTGGCCTGGAACCGGCGCTACGCCGAACTGTTCGACTACCCGCGCGAACTGCTGCAGGTGGGCGTGCCGGTGGCCGAGCTGGTGGCGCACAACGTGCGCCGCGGCCTGGCCGGCGCCGGCCGCGAGGAAACCGAGGTGCGCAAGCGCCTGGAGCACATGCGCGCGGGCACGCCCTACGTCGCCGAGCGGCACTTCGGCGACGCCGTGGTCGAGATCCGCGGCAACCCGATGCCGGGCGGTGGTTTCGTGGCCACCTTCACCGACGTCACCGCGTTCCGGCGCAGCGAATCCGAGCTCAAGTCGGTGGCCGAGACGTTGGAGCAACGCGTGGCCGAACGCACCGCCGAGCTGGCTGGCGCCAAGGCCGAGGCCGAGCGCGCCAACCGCGCCAAGACGCGTTTCCTGGCGGCGGTGAGCCACGACCTGGCGCAGCCGCTCAATGCCGCGCACCTGTTCGTGCATGCGTTGGCGCCGCAGCTGGCCGGCACGCCGCACCGCGAGGCGCTGGCGAACGTGGATGGCGCGCTGGGTTCGGCCGAGGACCTGCTCTCGGGCCTGCTCGACATTTCGCGCCTCGACGCCGGCGGCATGGCGCCCAACCCGCAGGCCTTCCGGCTGGACGAACTGCTGCAGCACCTGGTGGCCGAATTCGGCGTGCTGGCGGCGCAGAAGGGCCTGGCGCTCGACCACGTCCCCTCGCGCGCCTGGGTGCACAGCGATCCGCAGCTGCTGCGCCGCGTGCTGCAGAACTTCCTGGGCAATGCCGTGCGTTACACCGCGCGCGGCCGCATCGTGGTGGGCTGCCGCCGACGCGGCGACGCGCTGGCCATCGAAGTGTGGGACACCGGCCCGGGCATCGCCGAGGCCGACCAGAAGGCCATCTTCGAAGAGTTCCGCCGGCTCGACAAAGGCGGGCAGGGGCTGGGCCTGGGCCTGGCCATCGCCGAACGCATCGCGCGGCTGCTGGGGCATCCGTTGAAGCTGCGTTCCTGGCCGGGGCGCGGCACCGTGTTTTGCATCGAAGTGCCGCGCGCGGCGCCGGTGGCGGCGCGCCCGTCCGCGCCCGCCGCGCCCGTGCCCGAGCCGCCGCGCAGCCGCGTGCTGGTGGTGGACAACGACGCCGACGTGCTGCGCGGCATGCAGGCGCTGCTGGGCGGCTGGCAGTGCGAAGTGCTGGCCGCGCGCGACGGCGACGAGGCCCTGCGCCTGGTGGCCCTGGCCACGCCCGACCTGGTGCTGCTGGACTTCCACCTCGACGGCGGCCAGACCGGCCTGATGCTGCGCGAGCGCCTGTGCGCGGTTCTGCCGGCGCGGCCCTGCGTGGTGATCACCGCCGACCACAGCGCCGAAGTGCGCGACGCCGTCGCCGCCGCCGGCTGCACCCTGCTGCACAAGCCACTCAAGCCCCTGGCCCTGAAATCCGTCATGGCTCGCCTGCTGCAGCAGCGCCCCCTGTAGGAGCGGCTTCNNTTTCGCGAAGAGCTTCGCGGCTGGAGCCGCTCCTACAAGACAGCTGGCGGTGCGGCCAGGGCATCGCGCCGGAACAGAAGCTGGGGCCCGCTTACGGCATCGCGCCCAGGTTCTCGCGGGACAGCGGCGCCAGCGCGCCATCCTTGAACGCGCGCGGCGTGGTGGCGATGTCGGCGTCGCCCGGCAGCGGCGCGCCTTCAGCCACGTGCGCCCAGGCGGCGTCGAGCGCGCGGTAGCCGTAGGGCAGCATCGGCAGGTAGCGCATGCCCAGCACCGGCAGGCCCAGGAAGGCGTCGAAATGCTGGGCGTTGCGCACGCGCCAGTAGCTCACCGGCCGGCCCTGCGCCCCGGCCCAGCGCGCGTAAGCGCCGCCGCTGAAGGCTTCCGGCACCAGGCCGTCGTCGGTGCCGTGCACCACGATCACCGGCAGGCCGGCGCGCGGCGGCGCGGCACGGGTGGCTTCGATGCCCGCGCGCACGGCGCTGCGGGCGTCGTCCCACAGCGCGCGCAGGCAGGTGTTGCCCGGCTGGCTGGGGTCGGCGCCGCTGGCCAGGGCATCACGCAGGCCGACGCCGCTGCCCGGCGGGATGCCGCTGGCGTCGCTCCACCACGCGGCGCGCTCGGCGGCCGTGGGCGCGCGCGCCACGCCGTCGGCGCCCATCGCGGCGAAGGAATAGCCGCAGGGCATGTCGCCCGGGCCGGTGCGGGCGTAGGCGGAGGCGTAGGTGACGTTCACCGCGCGCCAGAGGTCGAAGTTGCTGCTCAGCACGCCGGCGGCGACGGCTGCGTCGGTCCAGCCGCCGGCCAGCAGGTGTTCGCGCGCGGCTTCGGCCTGGGCCTGCGCATCGTCGGCGTTGACCAGCCCCGCGGCCTTGAGCGAAGCGCAGCGGTTGGCGCCGGCCGGCGACTTCGCACCGCCCGGGCGCGCCAGCAGCACGCCGTCGTAGGCGGCGGCGTTGAGCGCGCAGGGCATCCAGAGCGCGGCATCGGTGCCGTAGTCGTAGAGCGCGCGGCCCTGGTCGCCGGCCAGCACGTTCGGCGTCACGGCGACCACGGCGTCGAAGGTGTCGCCCGGCAGCTCGGCCGCGCGCAGCACCGCGCCGCCGCCTTCCGACTGCGTCATGGTTTCGCCCAGCGTCAGCGTGTCAGCGGTATAATTGCCTTCCAGCGCAATTTCCGACGTGCCCTTGCCCGCCGTACAGGCCAGGGTCGCGATCATGCGGCCCTTGCGCACCATCTTGTCCTTATAGGTGCAGTCCGTGCCATCCTTGCCCGCCATCGCCGCAACGTCCGGCAACCCTTCGGCATCGACCGAAAGGCAGACCTTATCCTCGCTCGTCTGCTTGAGCGCCGCCTGATATTGCTCCGGCGTGACGGTCGGCGTGTTGTAACCGGTGGTCTTGCGGGTCAGCACCCACTCGCCCGCCTGCATCAGGATCGGCGTTTCCTCGACTTCCGGCGCCGGGGCCGGTTCGCTACAGCCACCAAGGGCCAACATCGTTACGAGCGGCATGATCGCAAGCGGCATCCCCGCCAGCACGGTCTTTCGCATAACCTTCCCCCTGTTCTCTTGGTCGGAACAGGCAAGAGGCTCTACCCGTCGCGCACAAAGCGCAAGCGGAAATGCGTGGAGACTTATTCCGCCTTGGTGCAGTCAGGGCCGATCCACTTGCCTTCGGAACGCGCCTTCATCGCCA
>DNNT01000027.1 GCA_003497545.1 Arenimonas sp.
CATGACCAGCCACTCGCTGGTGCCCAAGGCCGCCGGCCAGCTCGGCATCGGCTTCGAGGAGCTGTGCTGGCGCGTGCTCGAGACCAGCCTGCCGAAGGAGGACGCCGGCGCATGAACGCCCTGCTGCGCATCGCCGCGTGGATCCTGGCGATCGGCCTGGTGGCCCTGCCCGTGGTGGCGGTGCTCAACGGCTGGATCGCGGGCGATCGCTGGCCGATGCGCCGCCTCGCCGTCACCGGCGAATTCCGCCAGGTGGACGAAGCCGCCGTGCGCGAGGCCGTGCTGCCGATGGTGCGCGACGGCTTCTTCGCCGTGGACCTCGACCAGGTGCGCGCCGCCGTGGCCGCGCTGCCCTGGGTCGAGAAGGTCGAGGTGCGCAAGCGCTGGCCCGACCGGCTGGAAGTGAGCCTGAGCGAACACACGCCAGTGGCGCGCTGGGGCGAGGACCGCATGCTTTCCGAGGACGGCGAACTGTTCGCCGCGCCGGAAGGCGCCGGCGCCGGCCTGCCGCGCTTCGAAGGCCCGGAGGACCGCGCGTCCGAGCTGATGTCGCTGCACAGCCTGGCGCGGCCGCTGTTCCTGCCGCTGGGCCTGAAGGTCGACGTGGTGCGCCTGAGCGCCCGCGGCAGCTGGACGCTGCTGCTCGACGACGGCACCGAGATCGAGGCCGGGCGCGGCGACCCGCAGTCCCGCCTGGNNTGGCCCGCTTCGCGCGGATGCTGCCGCAGCTGCGCGCCGACCAGGCCCGCCGCGTGGTGCGCGCCGACCTCCGCTACACCAATGGCTTCGCGATCGTCTGGCAGGACGTTCCCGCGCCCACCCCGCAGGAAGGAAACACATGAATCGCAAGGGCGACAAGTCGCTGATCGTCGGCCTCGACATCGGCACCTCGAAGGTCACCGCGCTGGTGGGCGAATACTCGCCCGGCCACGAGATCGAGGTGATCGGCATCGGTTCGCACGAATCGCGCGGCATGAAGCGCGGCGTGGTGGTGGACATCGAATCCACCGTGCAGTCGATCCAGCGCGCGGTGGAGGAAGCCGAGCTGATGGCCGGCTGCGAGATCCGCTCGGTCTATGCCTCGATTTCCGGCAGCCACACCCAGTGCCGCAACTCGCCCGGCATCGTGCCGGTGGCGGNNCGCGTGCTCGAGGCCGCCAAGGCGGTCGCGGTGCCGGCCGACCAGAAGATCCTGCACGCCATCCCGCAGGAATACATCGTCGACAACTCGCAGGAAGGCATCCGCAACCCGGTGGGCATGAGCGGCGTGCGCCTGGAAGTGCGCGCGCACCTGGTCACCGGCGCGCAGTCGGCCGCCAGCAACGTGATGAAGTGCGTGCAGCGCTGCGGCCTGCAGGTGGACGACCTGATCCTGAGTTCGCTGGCCTCCAGCACCGCGGTGCTCACCAGCGACGAGAAGGAGCTGGGCGTGGTGCTGGTGGACATCGGTGCCGGCACCACCGACATCGCGGTGTTCGTGCAGGGCGCCATCCGCCATTCCGCCTCGCTGCCGATCGCCGGCGACCAGGTGACCAACGACATCGCCCACCTGCTGCGCACGCCCACTCCCGAAGCCGAGCAGATCAAGGTGCGCTACGCCTGCGCCCTGGCCCAGCTGGCCACCGCCGAGGAATCGATCCAGGTGCCCAGCGTGGGCGACCGCCCGCCGCGCCGCCTTGCCCGGCAGGCGCTGGCCGAGGCGGTGCAGAACCGCTACGAGGAAATCTTCGAGATGGTGCAGGCCGAACTGCGCCGCTCCGGCTTCGAGGAGCTGGTGCGCGCCGGCCTGGTGCTCACCGGCGGCGCCTCGCGCATGGAAGGCGTGGTCGAGCTGGCCGAGGAAATGCTGCACATGCCGGTGCGGGTGGGTATTCCCCAGCACGTCTCCGGCCTGGGCGAAGTGGTCGGCAACCCGGTACACGCCACCGGCGTCGGCCTGCTGCTCTGGGGCAGCCAGATTGAAAACCCGCGCCGCCCGGCCCTGTCGGCGGGCAAGGCCGGGACGATTTGGACGAAGTTCAAGAACTGGTACCGAGGTGAGTTCTGAACCGAGTCACTGCAACAACCGCGACACCCTAAGAACAACAACCAATAGCAATCCCTGGATTCGAATCACGGAGGACGAGGACATGGCACATTTCGAACTGATCGAGAAGCTGGCACCCAATGCGGTGATCAAGGTGGTGGGCGTGGGCGGCGGCGGCGGCAACGCCGTGGCGCACATGGTGAACGCGGGCGTCGAGGGCGTGGAGTTCATCACCGCCAACACCGACGCGCAGGCCATCAAGCAGTGTGGCGCCAAGCTGCAGCTGCAGCTGGGCAGCAACGTCACCAAGGGCCTGGGCGCCGGCGCCAACCCCGAGGTCGGCCGCCAGGCCGCGCTCGAGGACCGCGAGCGCATCGTCGAGGCCCTCGAGGGCGCCGACATGGTGTTCATCACCGCCGGCATGGGCGGCGGCACCGGCACCGGCGCGGCACCCGTCATCGCCAAATGCGCGCGCGATCGCGGCATCCTGACCGTCGGCGTCGTGACCAAGCCCTTCACCTTCGAGGGCCGTCACCGGATGCGCCTGGCCGACGCGGGCGTCGCCGAGCTGCAACGCTATGTCGACACCCTGATCGTCATTCCGAACCAGAACCTGTTCCGCGTCGC
>DNNT01000048.1:0-272 GCA_003497545.1 Arenimonas sp.
GCGCTGACCGCTACCGTGGGCGCAGGCGACACCCGCACCTGTGCCCCCTGCAGGGTGATGTGTGGCGCCCCGTCGGCGTCCCATGGAAGGCCCGCGGTCTCCGTCTCCAGGTAGCGGCGCAGGTCCACGTCGTAGACGTAGTAGTAGGGCGTGCCGGAGATCCGGTTCTCCGCCGCCAGCCAACGTGTTCCGAGGCGCGCGTTGAGCGGCAGGTCGTAGAGCGCCTGGTCGGCCACCAGGGAGATGTCGTAGGTGGACACGAACGACGACGG
>DNNT01000048.1:277-4483 GCA_003497545.1 Arenimonas sp.
ACTGGGGATGACGCCGGCCCGTGCGCGGGTGCCGGCGCTGTCCACCCATCCATTCTCCGCGGCGCCGGGGAGCGTCCTCGTCGATCATCAGGTCCTGGCGGGGCACGTTCAGCGCCCCGATGCTGGCGTCCAGTTCCTTCACGATCTGCCGGCGATGCTCCTTGGCCACGTCCTGCACGAATCCCGAGAACTCCCGGTCGATGGCCTCCTCACGGCGACGGTTGGCATCCTCCATCCGGCGCAGGGCGTGCATCCCATGGCGCCAGGTGTCAGCCGCAGCGAGGGCGTCGAGCGTGCGCTGGTCGAGGGCCCGGTACGACCCGTCGTCCTGCTGCACGGTCATGACGACGAAGGTGCGCTCATAGAGCCGGTTCGCCGACAGCAACGAGCGCAGGATCTGCCACCTCTCCCGCTCCCGATTCCAGCGCACCGACAGGCGCCGATCGTACCTCCGTAACTCCTTGAGGAAGAACCGGTCTGGCGTCACCTTCCATCCTCCCTAGCATCGTCAGGTACTTCACCCTGGCGCTCTCGTAGTTGAACATCCGCACCCGCTCCTGCGCCTGTTGCCCCACCGCGTCGTACCACTCGGGATCCTGCAGCAGGCGCCGCACGATGGCGCGCGCTGTGAGCACGTCGCCGGGCGCGATTGTCAGCGTTGGGAAACACGCGCGCTGCGCCCACACGTTCCGGTAGCCGATGCACGGCACCCCGAGGGCCGCCAGCTCGATCTGGCTGCGCCCGCAGACGTGGTGCGTGTAGCAGTCGACGGCCAGCACCGACTTGGCCATCAGCCCCACAGCCACCTCGCCCCCCAGGTAGCCCTCGTGGATGTAGTCGTAGAGCAGGGCCGGGTAGTCGATGGCGCTACCGGTGGCGTTGCCCACGGGGGTCAGCCGGCCGATCACCCGGGTCTTCAGCCCACACCCGCGCAACATCCAGTACGGCAGATAGTCTTGGGCGTCCCGGTGCAGCATCACCAGGGCATCGTTGCGCTCGCGGCGCGCCGTCGCCGTCTGCGTGATGGCCTCCACGTCCGCCGGGTGCGGGATCACGTACACCGGATGGCCCGTCAGCTCCGCGAGGATGTGCGCCGCGTGCGGCTCCACCGACATGATGTAGTCGGCGCAGCGCAACTGGTCGAGCAGCACCTCGGGGTAGGGCGGGTACATGTACCAGAACTCGAGGGCGTAGTCGAGGTTGACCACCAACTTCGTGGCCGACCTCGGGCCCAGCTGCTTGCGGATCTGCCGGGGCGCATCGAAGTTGGTCCCCGACAGCTGCACGTGGACCACGTCGAAAGCCGACAGGTCGGGCAGGCTGGCCACCGGTGCCGAGAACCCACGGAACAGGCGTTGCCAGTTGAACACCCCGGTTTTGATGCGGCCGTCACCGCTGATGTCGTTGGCCTGCTGGGTCTCCGTCGTCGTGCCGGTGACCATGACGAATCGCAGGTCGACCTCGCGCTTCTCCAGCGAGATCACCCAGTTCGTCGTCCCCTCCTGGGTGTGGATCTGGCTGACGGAGGCCGGGTACTTCTTCGCCCCCCCAGCGCACAGCAGGGCCACCAGGCCTTCTACGCGCTCGTGGCCGAACTCCTGCAGGTGCTCGAGGTTGAAGTCGTCCACCCGGCGCGGCATGGTCACGAACAGCAGGCCGCCCTCGGCCACCAGGTCCCACAGGACGCGGATCGCCGCCTCGGGGTTCACCAGGTGCTCCAGCAGTTCCATGCAGAGCACCGTGTCGTACGTCTTCCCCAGGCCGGGAAGCTCCTCCAGGTCCATGCGGAAGAAGTGGTCGGCGCCCGTTGAGGTTGACTGCTTGGCAAAGGCGATGGCCTTCGCAGAGCAGTCGGTGCCCCATGCCTGTTTGCCGTGCGCCAACAGGGCACCGACGAGGAACCCGGGGCCACAGCCCACGTCGAGGAAGGTGCCGCCGCGCCGACGGATCTTCTCCCAGATCACCCCCTGGCGCTCGTTGAGCTGAAGCTCGCCGGTGCGGGCCCACTTGTGCCACTGCGGAGACCGGGACAGGGCCTGGTCGAAGAAGTGGTCGTAGGCGGCCCGCCAGGTGCGCGCGTCCGCCGTGGGGGCTACCTGTCTCCAGGTGGCCAGGTCGAAGACGTGGCGACCGTTCCTCTTGCTCATCATGCCTCCTCGGGGCGCGGGTGGATGGAACCCCCCGGGGGCCGAAGCCCCCGAGGGTTGCAACACGTCAGTCGTTCACTGCCAGGGCCGAGAACACGTCGATCTTCTCGTCCCGGTTGGCACACACCAGCGGCACGTAGTCCAACTCCAGGGCCAGGAACACGACCTCGTCGGCGCTGAAGCCGGTGAGCACGTCCGCCTCCACGTTCCACGCCAGGGCCCCCTGGCGGGCCGTGTAGTCGAACTTGTTGGCGTTGATGATCCCGCGCGCCGTGCGCCGCAGAAGCAGGGTCGTCGTCACCGGACTGGCCGAGGCGATGACCGTGTCGAGCGCCGTCGCCGGGGCTGCCAGGGCCTCCCCAACGTCGCTCTGCTTGTAGGTGACCAGCCAGGTGATGGCGTCGCTCGTCGCTACCGCGCCGTTCGTCGTCCACAGGACGCGGACGCCGATCTCCTGCTCGGGGTCGAAGTGCGGCGGCAGCCACAGGTCGAGCGTCGTCAGGCTGTCGCCCGCGGCGGCGATCTCCACCCCACCGAACCCAAAGGTACTGACCTCGGCGATCTGCGGGGCCCCGTCGTCCAGGCCGACGAGGGCTTCCCCGTTCTGCACGCCGGTGATGCCCGTGCGGGAGGTCGCCGACACCTTCGCCAGAGCGCCGCCGTTGGCATCGGTTCCAAGGCCGATGTGGTGGCTGGTGGCAGTGGCAACGCCACCAAGGATGGTGATGGTGTGCAGGTGGGTCGGCTCGTAGCCGAACAGGTGGTACGGGATGCGGTACACCGACCGCAGCCAGTCGATGTTGCGATCACGGATCATGGCGGCTCCTCATTCCACAGTTGACCCCCGGAGCCGGCGCGCACCCGAGGAGCGCGCGCCGGGGTCCCGGGATACTACAGGGCCGACCGAGCGACCGCTCAGTCGTTGGGCTCGTCGCAGCGCACGACGATGGAGATCGAGGCCATGGCCCCAGCGGCCCCGTTGGCCTTCGCATCGCAGTCCAGGCTGAGAAGATCCCCGTTGTAGACCTTGCCGGCCCGGGTGGTCGAGAAGGCACCGCCCGAGGCCACGTTGGGCACCGTGGTCGCCGCCGCGCCGCCGGTGGTCTTGGTGAAGTAGACCATCGACGTGGTGGAGACGAACATCGAGTCGCCGTTGATGTTGATGTCGAAGCGCGTGGCCGACGTGGTGCCGGTCGGCGTGGTGACGCAGCGCCCCTTGATGGAGACGATCGTTCCCCCGCGGCCATTCAGCCCATCGACCAGCACGGCACTCTGCGCCGTGGCGATGGCCAGCGTGCCGGTGTCGAACAGGTTGAAGGTCTTGTAGCGGAGGGTGTCGTCGCTTTTGACTTCCTGCATCCTGAGAGGCATGTCTGTTCTCCTTTCAGGTCTCGGAAAGGTCGCGGATGTTGACGCTGTTCGCCGGGTCCGTGCAGGCCATCTCGGCGTAGTAGTACAGCAGCGCCTCGTAGGCGGCCTCGCCGCTCACCTTGTGCAACACTGAGCCGTCGGTGTCGTCGAAGTCCCAGTCCGCGAGCTCGTAGCGCGTGAAGCTCGACTCGTCCAGCCACCAGAAGTTGTTGGCCGGCCCGTCGCGGTCGGCGACGATGGGCTTGCTGTTGAAGTCGAGGGCGGTGAAGCCACCCGCCAGCGTCATCGACGGCGTGTAGCGCCGATCCGGCGCCATGAGGTTGCCGATCTTGCGCCACAGGTTGTAGGTGCAGACACCCAGGCTGATCTCGCCTTCCCCGTTCTGCTCTGCCTGCAGGAACCCCTGCTGCAGCAGGTCGAGGGTGACCGGCCGGTTGGTGCCACTGTTGTCGAGGATCTGCCCGCCGAACTCCGGGTACGTGGACCGGGAGATGCCGTGCAACGTCGTGACAAAGGTCGTCACATCGACGATGCCCTGCACCCCCATGATCTCGTTGCCGCGGGAGTCCTCGCGGAAGACCCAGTCGTTGTTCGCCCACGTCTGCGCGGTCTGCAGCGTGGCGGTGGTGCCGCTGACCGCGGTCACCTTGATCGAGTCGACCGACTGGGTCCCGGCTGACTTCGCCGT
>DNNT01000202.1 GCA_003497545.1 Arenimonas sp.
CCCGCTGCGCTACGCCCCGGCCACCGCCGCCGCGCCCGCCGGCGGGCCGGAACTGGCCTTCCTGAAGCTGCGCTACAAGCAGCCTGGCAACGAGCGCAGCGTGCTGATGGAGCGCCCCATCACCCGCCGCGAGCTGCAGGCGCAGGCGCCGGAGAGCCTGCGTTTCGCCGCGGCCGTGGCGGCCTACGCCGACCTGCTGCGCGGGGGGCGTAACATGAAGGGCTTCGGATGGGACCAGGTGGAAGCGCTGGCGCGCGACGCGCGCGGCGACGATCCCTGGGGCTACCGCGGCGAGTTCCTGCGGCTGGTGTCGCAGGCGCGCAGCCTGTCCGCCGCAGCCACGCCCGCGCAGGTCAACGAGGAGTAATCCGCGCCGATGAACACCCCGCAGGACCCGCGCCAGGCCCCACTCCAGGACGACGAAGCCGACCTGGCCCGGGTACTGCGCGCGCTGCCTGCGGGCGAACCATCGGCGCGGGTGGACGCGGCCATCCTGGCCGCCGCCACCGATGCGGTGGGGCCGCGCGAAAACGCGANNCCGCCGCGCCGTCGCCTGCCGGCCTGGGCGCTGGGCACCGCCGCGGCCGCCGTGCTGGCGATCGGCATCGGCCTGCAACTGCGGCCGCCGCTCGCGCCGCAAGCCCCGGCGACGGCCGAGCCGCCGGCGCTGCAGCGAAAGGCCGCCGAGCCCACCGCGGCGACGGCCGACATGGCCGCGGAATCCAGCGCCGACGCGTCAGCGGATGCCGCGGTCGAACTGGCACCCGTCGCCGCACCGCCTGCGCCTGCGCCACCGCCTCCGCCGCCCGCCCCGGCTGCGGCGCCGCCGGCGGAGTCGCCGGCGCTTGACCAGATCGTCGTCTCGGGCTCGCGACTCCAGCGCACCGAAGTCATCCTGGAAGAGGCCCCGGTTGCCGCGCCCGCGCCGCTTGCCGCCGCGCCGACGGAAGCCATCCTGCCGCCCGTGGACGACGACGACGCGCTCGAGCCCGCGGCCTGGATCGAACGCATCCGCGAACGCGTCCGGCAGGGCGACACTGCCGGCGCCCGCGCCAGCCTCGCGCGCCTGCTCAAGACCCACCCCGGCACCGACATCCCGGCCGACCTGGCCCCGCTGCGGTCGTGACCGCGGGGTTCACGCTCGCCGGCCCGGCTTCGTTCGAACTCGAGGCCAAGCGCAGCCGGTTCCTCGCCCGCGCCCTGCCGGTGGACACGCCCGAAGCCGCGCTGGCCTTCCTGCGCGACATCGCCGACCCGCAGGCCACGCACAACTGCTGGGCCTACCGCGTCGGCGGCCAGTACCGTTCCTCGGACGATGGCGAGCCCGGCGGCAGCGCCGGGCGGCCCATCCTGGCCGCCATCGAGGGCCAGGGCGTGGACCAGGTGATGGTGGTGGTGACGCGCTGGTACGGCGGCACCAACCTGGGTGTCGGCGGCCTGGTGCGTGCCTACGGCGGTGCCGCCGCGGAATGCCTGCGCACGGCGCCCAAACGCGCCATCGTCATCTGGTGCGAAGGCGAGCTGGCCTGCGACTTCGCCTACTCCGGCGCCGTGCACGCCCTGCTGGACGGCCTGGGCGCCGTGAAGCTGCCCGAAACCTTCGACGAGGCCGGCCTGCGCTTGCGTTTCCGCCTGCCCGCCTCCAGCTATGACACGCTGGCGGCGCGCCTGCGCGACCTCAGCCGCGGCAGCGCCCGCCTGCATCGTTTCGACACGGAATCCCCATGACCGACCCTGCCCCGGCCAAGCCGCCCGTCAATTCCCTGCGCGGCCTGCTGCCCTTCCTGCGCCCGCACCGCGGCCTGCTGGCCGCCTGGCTGGGCGCGCTGGCGCTGTCGTCCTCGGCTACGCTGATGCTGCCGGTGGCGGTCAAACACATGATCGACCAGGGCTTCGCCGCCGGCAGTTCGGTGGACCGCTGGTTCGGCCTGCTGTTCGCGGTCGCGGTGCTGCTGGCGCTGGCCACCGCGGCGCGCTTCTACTTCGTGTCGCTGCTGGGCGAGCGCGTGGTGGCCGACCTGCGGCGCGCGCTGTACGGCCACCTGCTGTCGCTCGACCAGGCCTTCTTCGAACGCACGCGCTCGGGCGAACTGCTGTCGCGGCTGTCGGCCGACGCCGAGCTGCTGCGCAGCGTGGTGGGTTCGAGCATGTCGGTGGCGCTGCGCAGCGGCATCACGGTGCTGGGCAGCGCGGTGATGCTGGCGGTCACCAGCCCGCGGCTGGCGCTGTTCGTGCTGCTGGGCATCCCGCTGGTGGTGCTGCCCATGGCNNGCCTTCGAACGCGACCGTTTCGGCGCCGCCGTGCAGGTGGCGCTGGGCACGGCGCGCAAGCGCATCCGCCTGCAGGCGATGCTGACCGCGGTGGTGATCGTGCTGGTGTTCGGCTCGATCACCGCGGTGCTGTGGGTGGGCGCGAAAGACGTGATCAACGGCAGCATGAGCGCCGGCACCCTGGGCCAGTTCGTGCTCTACGCGCTGATCGGCGCCGGCTCGGTGGGCGCGCTGGCCGAAGTGTGGGCGGAAGTGCAGCGTGCCGCCGGCGGCATGGCCCGCATCAACGACCTGCTGCACGAACGCTCGGTGCTGGTCGTGCCCGCGCAGCCGTCGACGCTGCCGCTGCCCGTGCGCGGCCACCTGCGCCTGCAGGGCGTGCGTTTCCACTACCCGACGCGCCCGGATGCGCCGGCCCTGGAAGATTTCAACCTGGAAGTGCGGCCGGGCGAAACCGTGGCCCTGGTCGGCCCCTCGGGCGCGGGCAAGAGCACGGTGTTCCAGCTGCTGCTGCGTTTCCACGACCCGGAGGCCGGCGACATCACGCTCGACGGCGTCGACCTGCGGACGCTGGCGCCGGCCACGCTGCGCGCCCAGGTGGCGCTGGTGCCGCAGGATCCTGTCATCTTCGGTGCCACCGCGCGCGAGAACATCCGTTACGGCCGCCTCGAGGCCGGCGACGCCGACATCGAAGCCGCCGCCCGCAGCGCCGAGGCGCACGAGTTCCTGGCCGCCCTGCCCCAGGGCTACGACAGCGAACTCGGCGAGCGCGGCGCGCGCCTGTCCGGCGGCCAGCAGCAGCGCCTGGCCATCGCCCGCGCCCTGCTCAAGGACGCGCCGGTGCTGCTGCTCGACGAAGCCACCAGCGCCCTCGACGCCCAGAGCGAACGCGCCGTGCAGCAGGCCCTGGAACGCCTGATGCGCGGCCGCACCACGCTGGTCATCGCCCATCGCCTGGCCACCGTGCTCAAGGCCGACCGCATCGTTGTCATGGACCGCGGCCGCATCGTCGCCCAGGGCACCCACGCCGAACTGCTCGCCCAGGGCGGCCTGTACGCTGAACTCGCCCGGCTGCAGTTCGACCACGCCCCGATGGCGTGATCCCCAAAAACAAAGCCCCGCCGGAGCGGGGCCTTGCCTTGAACAGGAGTAGCGTGGTTCAGGCCGGGGTGACGTTGGACGCCTGCGACCCCTTCGGGCCCTGCACCACCTCGAAGCTCACGCGCTGGCCTTCCTGCAGCGAGCGGAAGCCCTTGGCGCTGATGGCGGAATAGTGCACGAACACGTCCGCGCTGCCGTCCTCGGGGGCGATGAAACCAAAGCCCTTGGCGTCGTTGAACCACTTCACGGTGCCGAAACTCATGTACTTGACCTCGAATGCTGGAAGAACGGGCGTGCTCCGTGTGCCGATGCGTCGGTCCCGTGCACGGACCGAGTATGAACAAGGGCAAAACGGTTGACAATCACCCCAGGAGCGCTTCCAGCAGGGCCGGCAGGTGGGCGCTGGCGACCTCCACGTTGGCCAGCACCTCCGCCAGCGTGATCTCTTCGTCGCCGCTGCAGCCCGCCGCCCAGTTGGCCACGATGGCGAGGCAGGCGTAGTCCAGGCCGAGCTCGCGGGCCAGGCCGGCCTCGGGCATGCCGGTCATGCCGACCAGGTCGCAGCCGTCGCGGCGCATACGAGCGATTTCGGCCTTAGTTTCCAGGCGCGGCCCCTGGGTGGCGCCGTAGCAGCCGCCGTCCACCAGCGGCGTGCCCGAGGCCACGGCCGCGGCCAGCACCTCGCGGCGCAGGGCCGGCGTGTACGGGTCGCCGAAGTCCACGTGCAGCACGTCGCCGCCCTCGCCGTCCCAGAAGCTGGACGTGCGGCCCCAGGTGTAGTCGATCAGCTGGTCCGGCAGCGCCAGCACCTTCGGCCCGAAACATTCGGTGATGCCGCCGACGGTATTCACCGCCAGCACGCGGGTGGCGCCCAGTTCCTTCAGGCGCCACAGGTTGGCGCGGTAGTTCACGCGGTGCGGCGGCAGCGAATGGCTCTCGCCATGGCGGGCCAGGAAGGCCACGCGCTTGCCCGCCAGGCGCCCCACCCGCACCGGGCCCGAGGGCCGGCCGTAGGGGGTGTCGCCCTCGAACGCCTCGGGGTCCTGCAGCGCGGCCAGCCGGTACAGCCCGGTGCCGCCGATGACGGCCAGTTCGATCGCCGACATGGTTCAGTCCTTCAGGGCGTAGATGGCCGGCAGGTTGCGGCCCTGCTCGTGGTAGTCCATGCCGTAGCCGTAGACGTAGCGGTCCGGCACTTCGATGGCCACGTAGTCGGCGGCGATGCCCGGCGCGCGGCGGTCATGGTGCTTGAGCGCCAGCACGGCCACGCGCACGTCGGTGGCGCCCTCCTGTTCGCACCACTGTTTCACCGCCAGCAGCGNNGGCCTTCGTCGAGGATGTCGTCGGCCACCAGCACGCGGCGGCCGCGCAGCGGCGTGGCCGGCCGGTGCAGCCAGGTCAGCCCGGCGCCGGTGGTGGTACCGCGGTAGCGGGTGGCGTGCAGGTAGTCGAACTCGAGGTCGGTGGCCAGGTCCAGCGCCAGCTGCGAGGCGAACAGCATGCCGCCATGCATGATGCTCAGGTACACGGGGCGCTCGCCGCCGGCGTAGTCGCGGTCGATTTCGGCGGCGATGCGGCGGGTTTCGCGCTCGATGGCGGCGCGGTCGAACAGCAGGTCGGAAACGGCCAGCGCGGCCTTCAGGTCGGGGGACATCTCAGGCGACTCCTTGCTCGAAGCGGCGCAGCGCCTCGCGGGCCCCATCGTAGCGCGCGTCGGCGGCCAGGGCATGCCAATCGGTGTGGGTGCGGCCGAACAGCGAGGCCAGCGCCTGCGGCGACGGCGCTGCGCGATCGTGCACGGCCTTGAGCGAATCGGGCACCAGGGCCGGCGCGCACACCAGCACAGCGTCGCAGCCGGCGTCGAGGTGGGCGTCGATGCGCGCCTTCACCCCGCCCGCCGATTCGGCCGCGGCCATGCCGATGTCGTCGCTGAAGACGATGCCGCCGAAGCCCATGTCGCGACGCAGGATGTCGCGGATCCAGCGCGGCGAATAACCGGCCGGCTCCGGCGCCACGGCCGGGTATTTCACGTGCGCCATCATCACGGCTTCCGCGCCGGCGGCGATGCCGGCGGCGAAGGGCACCAGGTCGTTCGCCTGCAGCTCGGAGAGCGGGCGCGGGTCGACGGCGTCGTCGAAATGGGTGTCCTCGAGCACCGAGCCGTGGCCCGGGAAATGTTTCAGCGTGGCCGCCATGCCGGCTTCGTGCATGCCGGCGACGTAGGCGCGGGTGAACTCGGCGACGATGGCCGGGTCGGCGTGGAACGCGCGGTCGCCGATGGCCAGGTTGCCGCGGCCCAGGTCCACCACCGGCGCGAAGCTCAGGTCCACGCCGGTGGCGCGGATTTCGCTGGCCATCAGCCAGGCGTGCTCGCGGGCCAGCGACAGCGCGGCGTCGCGGTCGCGTTCGAACAGCCTGCCGAAGCCTTCCAGCGAAGGCAGCGCGTGGTAGCCGTCGCGGAAGCGCTGCACGCGCCCGCCTTCCTGGTCCACGCACAGCAGCTGCGGGCGCGGCGCGGCGGCGCGGATGGCGGCCGAGAGGTCGGCCACCTGTTCGCGCGAGGCGAAGTTGCGCTTGAACAGGATCACGCCGGACACGGCCGGGTGCCGCAGCCACTCGTGTTCTTCGGGGGCCAGTTCCAGGCCGCCGATTGCGATCACCAGCATCAGACTTGCTCCTCCGCGCGCCAGCGCGAATACGGGCGCTCGGCGAGCGCCAGGTTGTAATAACGCAGCTCTTCGGTCACTTCCCGGCCAAGCCAGGACGGGCGCTCGAAGGCCTCGTCGGCGGAACCGAGCTCGAGCTCGGCCACCACCAGCCCGGCGTTGTCGCCGGCGAATTCGTCCACTTCCCAGGTGTGGCCGGCGTGCTCGACGTAATGCCGGACCTTGTCGATGCGGCCGCCCACGCACAGCGCCAGCAGCGCCTCGGCATCGGCCACCGGGATCGGGTAGTCGAACTCCTGGCGGGTGCTGCCCAGCTCGCGCGACTTGAGGTTGAGGAAGGCGGCGTCNNGGCCATGTCGTTTATGTAACCCTGGGCCATGCGCACCGACTTCACCGCCGCGGCGCGCCAGCCGTCGCCGGCCAGCAGGAACTTGCGTTCGATCTCGATGCCCATGCTCAGGCGCCCTTCTTCTCGAACAGTGCGATGGATTCGACGTGCGCTGTCTGCGGGAACATGTCCATGGCGCCGGCGGCGACCAGGGTGTAACCGCGTTCGCGCACCAGGAAGCCGGCGTCGCGCGCCAGCGAACCCGGGTGGCAGGACACGTAGACGATGCGGCGGATGCCCTTGAGCGGCAGCTGCGCCAGCACCTCGGCGGCGCCGGCGCGCGGCGGGTCGAGCAGCAGCTTGTCGAAGCCAGCCTTCATCCACGGCTCGCCGGCCAGGTCCTTGGCCAGGTCGGCGGCGTGGAACTCGACGTTGGCCAGGCCGTTGCGCGCGGCATTCTCGCGGGCGCGCGCCACCAGGCCGGCGTCGCCTTCGACGCCCACCACGGTGCCGGCCTTGCGGGCCAGCGGCAGCGTGAAGTTGCCCAGGCCGCAGAACAGGTCGAGCACGCGATCGCCGGGCTGCGGATCGAGCAGCTCCAGCGCGCGCGGGATCATCTTGTCGTTGAGGCCGGCGTTGACCTGGATGAAATCGAGCGGCCGGAACGCGAGGTGCAGGTCCCAGGCCGGCAGCGCGAAGCTCAGGTCCACCTGCTCCGGCCACAGCGCATGCACCGTGTCGATGCCGCCTGGCTGCAGGTACACCGCGAAACCGCTGGCCTTGGCGAACTCCACCAGGCGGCCGCGGTCGGCTTCGCCCATCGGCTCGAGGTGGCGGAAGACCAGGGCCACGCCCTGCTCGCCGGCGATGAATTCGATCTGCGGCAGCGTGCGCTTGCCGTCGAGGCTGTCCACCAGCGCCGCGAGTTCGGGGATGCGCGCGCCGATTTCCGGCAGCACCGTGTGGCAGGTGGAGAGGTCGGCGACGAAACGCGGGTTGGTTTCGCGGAAACCCACCACCGCCTTGCCCTTCTTCTCGACGAAGCGCACCGAGAAGCGGCCCTTGCGGCGGTAGCCCCAGGCGGCGTCGGTGAGCGGCTCGAGAACCCGCTGCGGCTCGACGTGGCCGATGCGCTGCAGGTTGTCCATCAGCACGCCGTGTTTCGCGNNCCCAGGTGCTGCAGCACGCAGCCGGCGCAGGCGCCGAAGTGCGGGCAGCGTGGTTCGACGCGGTCGGGCGAGGCCTTGAGCACCTCGACGGCGCGGCCCTCGTCGAAGTGCCGGTTCCGGCCGGTCTGCTCGACCCGGACGAGCTCGCCCGGCAGCGCGCCGGAAACGAAGATCGCCTTGCCGTCGCGGCGGCCCACGCCCCGGCCGTCATGGCTGAGGTCGGTGATCTCGAGTTCGAAGGGGGGAAGCTGCTTGAGGCGGGTACGGGACACGGGAGACGCCAGAACGAAGGGGCGCGGATTGTCGCAAATCCGCGCCCCGGGTGCTTGGCGGGGGCCGGGCCCTTATTTCTGCTTCCAGCTGCCGTCGGCGGACTGGTACCACCAGCCGGCGCGGGCGCTGGCCACCCACTGGCGGGCGAAGGTTTCGCGGATCTGGGCTTCCCACTCGGGGTGGTAGTTGGCCACGGCGATTTCGCGGTAGACGGCGTTGCGGTCGCGATTGTCCTCGGCCACCAGCTGGTTCACGGCCACGCGGTCCTTGAGCGCCACCTTGGTGGCGTCGCGCAGCACCAGCAGGCCGTCCTTGCCGAAGCCCAGCGCGCCGGAATCGAAGTGCGGCTGCAGGCTGGCCTGGAAACGCGCGGCCATTCGGTCCTGGATGGCCTGGATGGCCGGCGTGCGGATGGTGATGTCGGCTTCCTGGGCCGCAGCGTCGCTGATGAGCAGCGACATCAGGCTGAAGCGGGTCGGTGCCGGCGCATGGAAGGCCTGCGGGTTGTCGCCCGCCGGGGCCGGCGCGGCCTCGTCGCCCAGCACCTTCTCGACGAACTCCTCGGCTGCCTCCTGGGCCTCGGCGGCCGGGAAGTAGACGTTGATGGTGACGCAGGCGCCCAGTGCGAAGACGGCAAGCGCCATCGTCGCCGTGCGCAGGAAGTGGGTCTTGAACTTGCCCATGTGCCGCTCCTTCAGTCGATGACGGGGGCCGTGCCCTCGGTGGCCGCCACCAGGCGCGCCACCAGGGTGGGCCAATCCACCCGGCGCCAGAAGCCCACCACCTGGATGCGTGGCAGGCCCGCGCCTTCCACGATGGTATAGCCATCGCCCGCTGAATCGACACCGTCCATCGTGCAGACGTTGTCGCGCAGCCGGCAGGCCAGGCCCAGGCGCGAATAGCGGAAGTCGTCGAACAGCCGCAGCGCCTGCGCCTGCAGGCCGCCCATGAGCCCGCCGCCGCCACCGATCTTGGAAATATCCTCGACCGCGCGCTGGCTGATGCGTCGCCGGCCCTTCCAGGCCGGGTCCGAGCCCAGGCGCGCGTCGAAGGCCACCGGCGACCAGTCCACCATGCGCAGGCCGCCGATGCGCCCATCCATGCGCCCGGTGATGGCGCCGAAGCCGAAGGCGCTGGTCATGGGCTCCATGTCGATGTCCTCGATGGCCACGTCGGCCGACAGCGTCGGCGCCACGCCGAAGGGGCGCTCCATCACCAGTTCGGAAAGCGACACGGTGCCGCCGAACACCTGCATCGCCAGGCCGCCATCGAGCGTCAGCACGTTGTCCTCGTAACGGGCCGAGGGAATGCGGCCGCCGACCGTGCCGGTGAAGGCCGGCCAGCCCAGGCGCTGCGACAGGCTGCCCAGGTCCAGCCCTTCCAGCGACGCGCCCAGCTGGAAACGCGCGCCCTTGCCGCCGCCCGGTGGCTGCCAGCGCAGGTGTTCGAGCCGCGCCTGGCCGTCGAGCACGGGCAGCGCCACCGGTTCGCGCAGGCGCAACTGGCCGTCGGCGCTGGCGAAGCCCAGCCGCGCCGACCCCAAGCCGNNCGCCGCGTTGTCCCAGCCCAGCGTGCTGGCCACCGGTTCGCCCGCGGCCGTCCAGCGCAGGCCGCCCTGCAGGCCGGCCAGGGTGAATCGCTGGCGCGGATCGACGGCGTTGGCCTGCTCCATCGCCAGCGCCATGGCCTGCAGGCGCCCCTCGTGCAGCGTGAGGTGCGCCTTCGCAGCCCCGGCCAGCACCAGGTCGGGAAAGCCGGCCGGCGCCAGGAAACCACTGAGGTAACGGTCGCGCGCCACCGCCAGGTCGCCCAAGGCCAGGTCCAGCACAAGGTCGGCGACGCTGCCGTCGGCGCCGAGGCGGGCCTGGCCGCTGGCCTGGAGCACGTTGCCGTCGCGCAGCGAGAACGCCGGCAACGTCCATTCGCCGCCGGCCTGCTGATCCAGCTGAACCTGCAGCTGCACCGGCGTCGCCGGCAGCTGCGCGTACAGGCCCTGGGCCAGGAACTCGCCGCCGCGCGCGACGAAACGCGTGCGTACCCGGGCGAGCTCGCCCACCGGGACGTAGTCGAGTTCGAGCCGCCCGCCCAGGCCCGCGGCCGCGAGCCAGCCATCGGGGGGTTCCAGGCCGACCTCGGGNNGCGGCGCATTTTCCGGCAGCCACAGGTCCACCTGGCCCGACATCCGGCCGCTGGTCCACTGCCCCTCGGCCCACAGGCCGGCGAGGAAGGCCTTCAGCCAGGCCACCGGCACGGCTTCAAGCGCGATGCGCGGGCGGTCGGGCGCGGCGGCGCGCGAAGCGTAGGCAACGCGGCTGTCGCCGACCCGGAGGCTGGCGTCGAGCGACGCGGCGGAAAGCGACACGCTGGCCAGCGCCTGCCCGGCGGCGCTGCGCACGGGGCCTTCGCAGCGCCATTGGCCCTGCCCGTCCAGGCTCAGCGGACAGCGCCACTGAATGTCGGAAAATGACTCACCCAGGCTGGGGACTTCCACCCGCCGGGCCCGCAGCACGAGTTCGCCGCCGGGCGCATCCTCCGGCCAATCCAACGCAAGCTCCAGCCCCGACACGCTGGCCGCCTCGCTGCGCACGGCGGCCACGCTCACCTGCAGTCCGCGCGCGCACAGCGCCGGCGCGGCGAGCAGCAGCAGCGCGCCGAACACCACCTTGCCGAGCAGGAACCGTCGCCGCATGCTGGCCAGCATAGTGCCTTGCATGGGCCGATTGAACGGGACAGGGAATGAACCCGCGCCTGCTGCTGCTCGAGGACGACCCGGTCAGCGCCGCCTTCCTGGCGCAGGGCCTGGCGACACTGCCGGCCGAGGTGGAGACCGTGGCCACGCTGGCGGCCGCACGCGAGGCGGCCAAGCGCGGCGACCACGTCTTGTGGCTGTTCGACCTGCGCCTGCCCGACGGCCACGGCGAAGACCTGCTGGCCGAACTGCACGCGGCCGGCCTGAAGGTGCCCGCGATCGCGCTCAGCGCCGACCCGGCGCCGGGGCTGCCCGGCTTCGCCCGCGTGCTGGCGAAACCGCTGGGCCTGCACGAACTGCTCGACGCCGTGCGTGACCTGCTGCCACCCGAAGCCCAAGCCCCCTGGGACGATACCGCCGGGCTGGCTGCGGTGGCCGGCCAGGCCGGCGCACTGGCGACGCTGCGGGTGATGTTCCGCGAAGAGCTGCCGGGCCAGTGCCGGGCCGTGCAGGAGGCCTGCCGGCAGGGCGACGCGGAATCCGCGCGCGCCCACCTGCACCGGCTCAAGGCGGGCTGCGGTTTCGTCGGCGCCCTGCCCTTGCTGGCCGCGGTGCGCGCGCTGCACGAGGAGCCCGGCAATGCCGCCGCGCTGGCGCGTTTCGAAGCCTGCGTGGCGCGCGCGCTGGAAGACGGCTGAGCCGCGGCCTCAGTCGCGGCCCAGGCGGGCCAGTTCCGACAGCAGGCCCCAGGATTTGAGCTTCTGCGGGCCCAGGTGCACTGAAAGCACGCCGCGCAGCGCGCTGCGCAGTTCCAGCAGTTGTTCCGGCGGCGGCAGGCGGTCGGCGGCCAGCGCCAGCAGTGCGGCACCGGTGGTGGAACCGGCCTCGTGGCTGCGGTCGCGCACCGGGCCGCGCTCGGCGTCGAGCCGGTAGCGGCCGGCGGGGTCCACCGGTTGGCCGTGTTCGTCCTCGTCCAGCGGCAGGCCGTAACCCAGGATTTCCAGCAGGTCGCGTTCGAAGCGGCGCAGGGTCCAGGCCAGTTCGCCGGGCGCGGCGAATTCGGCGCGCAGTTCGCCGTAGCGCTCGTACAGCGCCGGCGCCGGGTCCTGGCGCGGCACCAGCCGCAGCAGCAGTTCGTTGACGTAGAAGGCCGCCATCAGCGCCTCGCCCTGCAGCAGGGGCGCGGCGTCCACGGCTTCGGCCTGCAGCAGCCGGGCCATTTCGCCCTGGGGCAGGAAATCGGCGCGCAGGTGCTGCAGCGGCTGCAGCGCGGCGCGCAGCGGGTGCCGCTTCGCGCCCTGCACGCCGCGCGCGACCACGGCGACGCGGCCATGGTCGCGGCTGAGCAGTTCGACGATCAGGCTGGTTTCGCGCCAGGGGCGCGCGTGCAGCACGTAGGCCGGCTGCGCGAGCACGCGCATGGGTCAGTCCGAATAGCCGAAACGCCGCAGCGCGGCCTCGTCGTCGGACCAGCCCTCGCGCACGCGGCACCAGGTTTCCAGGAAGACCTTGCGGCCGAACAGCTTTTCCATGCCGATGCGGGCGCCGGTGCTGATGGCCTTCAGGCGCTCGCCGCCCTTGCCGATGACGATGGGCTTCTGGCCCTCGCGCTCCACCCACACCACGGCGGCAATGCGCAGCAGTTCGCCGTCTTCCTCGAACTTCTCGATCTCGACGGTGGTGGAGTAAGGCAGCTCCTCGCCAAGGCGCAGCATGAGCTGTTCGCGCACCAGTTCGCCGGCCAGGAAACGTTCGCTGCGGTCGGTGATTTCGTCCTCGCCGTAATGTGGCGGCGATTCCGGCATCAGGAACAGCAGGTCCTTGACCAGGGCGTCGAGGCCCTTGGACTTCATGGCCGACACCGGGTGCACCGAGGCGAATTCGCGCTCGTGGGTGATCTGGGCGATGAAGGGCAGCAGCGCGGTCTTGTCGGCCAGCTTGTCCACCTTGTTCACCACCAGCACCACCGGTACGCCGGCCGAATGCAGGGCGGCGTAGGCCAGACCGTCTTCCTCGGTCCAGCGGCCGGCCTCGATGACCAGGGCCGCGGCGTCCACGCCCTCGACGGCGCCGCGCGCGGCGCGGTTCATCATGCGGTTCATGGCGCGCTTCTGTTCGCGGTGGATGCCGGGCGTGTCCACCAGCAGCAGTTGCCCCGCTTCGAAGGTGGCGATGCCGAGCAGGCGGTGGCGCGTGGTCTGCGGGCGCGGCGAGACGATGCTCACCTTGGCGCCGACCAGGGCGTTGACCAGGGTGGACTTGCCCACGTTGGGCCGGCCCAGCACGGCGACGGTGCCGGCGCGGAACGGCGCCTCCGGGGTTTCAGGCGTCAGGCTCACTTCTTCTCCAGTTTCGCCAGCACGCGTTCGGCGGCGAGTTGTTCGGCGGCGCGCAGGGAGCTGCCTTCGGCCTGCTCCTCGTGCGGCGGCTCGGTGGTTTCGCAGGCCACGCGGAACACGCGGGCATGGTCGTCGCCGAGGGTTTCCAGCAGGCGGTAGGCCGGGCGCGGCAACTGCCGGCCCTGCAGCCATTCCTGCAGGCGGGTCTTGGGGTCTTTTTCGGCCTTGCCGGTGGGCAACTCGGCGATGCCGGGCTCGAACCAGGGCAGCACCGCGGCGCGGCAGGCTTCGAAGCCGGCGTCGAGGTGGATGGCGGCGACCACGGCCTCGACCGCGTCGGCCAGGATCGAATCGCGGCGGTGGCCGCCGCTTTTCATCTCACCGGGACCCAGTTCCAGCCGGTCGCCCAGCTGCAGGCGGCGGGCCACTTCCGCCAGCGCCGATTCGCGCACCAGGCTGGCGCGCGCGCGGGTCAGGGTGCCTTCGTCGGCCTTGGGCCAACGCTCATGAAGTGCCTCGGCGACGACCCGGTTGACCAGCGCGTCGCCGAGGAATTCGAGCCGTTCGTTGTGCGGCGACCCGGCGCTGCGGTGCCTCAGTGCCTGCTGCAGCAGCTCGGGTTTCGAGAACCGGTGGGTGATGCGGTCAGTCACTCGCCGCCTGGCCGGTGAGGTCGACGGTGTTGTCGAACTTGCCCACCACGTCGAGGTTGCCGAACAGCGGCACGCGCACCTCGTAGGCGATGTTGAGCTTGCTCACGCCGCCCTCGCGGATGATCTTGATGTGTTCCTTCTCGACCGAATCCACGTAGGCGATGCCGAAGCGGCGGTTGAGGTCGGTGTGCATCTGCGCCGGCGGGATCGAGGCGGAGTTGGGCTGCGCCGCGTACTCCTCCATCACGCCCTTGAGGTTGAAGTATTCGCTGTACATCGGGAACAGCTTCATGGCGACCAGGGCGAAGAAGCCCACGACCACCAGGACGATCACGAAACTCATCAACGTCATGCCACGCGGCTTGCGAGCCATTTGCCTTCCCCTGGTTGGACCGTTCAGCGGATGGTATCGCCAATCCGGGTGTAGTCAAACGCCCCGCTGCAGAACCAGCCTTCGCAGTTGAGCCAGATCATGAAGGCCTTGCCGACCAGGTTCTGCTCCGGCACGAAGCCCCAGTAGCGGCTGTCCTCGCTGCGGTCGCGGTTGTCGCCCATGACGAAAAAATGCCCGGCCGGCACTTCCCAGACGCCCTCGGCCCGGGGGCTGGAGAAGGGGCTGGTTTCCAGGGTCTTGTGCACCCGGCCGCCCAGGTCCACTTCGAACTGGGTGGCGCCGGTCATGGAATCCCGGCCGCGGCTGCCGTCGACGTAGACGCCGTCGGGCTTCTTGGCCACCGGCTGGTCGTTCACGAACACGGTCTGGTCGCGGAACGCGATGCGGTCGCCCGGCAGGCCAACGATGCGCTTGATGTAGTCGGCGCCCGCCCGCGGGTCGTCCGGGCCCATGCCCGGGTAGCGGAACACCACCACGTCGCCGCGGGCCGGTTCGCCCACCGGCACGACCTTGGTGTTGGCCACCGGAAGGCGCAGGCCGTAGGCGAACTTGTTGACCAGGATGAAGTCGCCGATCAGCAGGGTCGGCATCATCGACCCGGACGGAATCTTGAACGGCTC
>DNNT01000280.1 GCA_003497545.1 Arenimonas sp.
CCCGAGCCGGTGGAGCCGACCACCAGCACCAGGCCGCGCTGCTCCATCACGATGTCCTTGAGGACGTTCGGGAGCTTGAGCTGGTCGATGTTGGGGATCTCGCTCTTGATGGCGCGGATCACCATGCCCACTTCGCCGCGCTGCTTGAACACGTTGACGCGGAAGCGCCCGGTGTCCTTCACCGCGATGGCCATGTTGAACTCGAGGTCGCGCTCGAAGGCCGGGACCTGGCCCTCGTCCATCAGCGAGTAGGCGATCTTCTTGACCATGCCGGCCGGCAGGCCGGTGTTGCCGAGGGGGTAGAGCTTGCCCTCGACCTTGATGTAGACGGGCGCGCCGGTGGTCAGGAACATGTCCGACGCGTTCTTTTCCGTCATCAGCTTCAGGAAATAGCCGATGTCCATGTCAGTATCCTTGGATCCCCTGTTTCGGTCCCGGTGGACGGCGCGGGGTGGCTACAATGGCCCCGCCCGAACGCCGACCTGCGAGTTCGCCTTATGACACTATCCTCGCTAAAAATCCATCTCGCGCTGGCGCTTTTGCTGGCCGCGTCCACAGCTTCGGCCTCGGATGAAGCCGACCTGGCCGTTGCCGCCGCCGAACGCGCGGTGCTCGCCGCCGAGTCGGCGAACCCGCGTGGGGAGGCCGCCGCCGCGCTCGACCGCATCGGCGCCTTCCGCACGCGGGTGCTGCGCGCCCTCGGCGAGNNCCGCCAGTCCGACCGCCTGCGCCTGGCCGAAGCCGCTGCCGCCAACGCCGACCTGGCGCACGCGCGGGCCCGGCTCGACGCCGCCCGCGAGGAAGTCGACAGCCGCGCCGCCCGCAACGACGAACTGCGCCGTCGCCTGCTCGTCAACCGGGGGAACTGAGCATGCTGCGCACCGTAGGGATTTCCCTGATGCTCGCCGCCCTGCTGGCCACGCCGGTCGCCGCCGCGCCGAGCGAACACGAACAGGCCGTCGCCCGCCTGGCCGCCGAACTGGGCACGCTCGACGCCGACGCCTCGCTCGGTGGCCTGGCCCGGCTTGAGCGCCTGCAGGCCCGGCAGGCGCTCGCCGACGCCCGCGACGCCCGCCGCCGCGACCGCGAGCACAAGCTGGCCCTGGCCAGCGTGCGCATCGAAACCGCGCGCCTAGCCGCCGAAGCCGAACTGCTGGCCGGCCAGGCCGCGCAGCTCGACCGCGAGCGCGACCAGATCATGATCGAGGCCAGCCGCCTCGAGGCCGAGCGCGCCCGCCGCGAATCCGAGCGCCTGCGCCTGCAGGCCCTGGCACGCGAGGAAGCGCTGCAGCGCGAGCTGGAACTCGCCGAGGCCGACCGCGTCGCCGCAGTCGAAGCCGCGGAGGCCGAGACCGCCCAGGCCCGCAAGCTGGCCGCCGCCCGCGCCCGCGNNGCTGGCGCGCAAGGAGGCCGAGCTGGCCGCCGCCATCGCCGCCGACGACATCGCCGACGCGGCCCCGCCGCCGGCGCGCCGCGAAGGCGGCAAGCAGGTCTACACGCTCGCCGGCAACGCCTTCGGCAGCGGCAGCGCCAGCCTCACCGCCGAGGCCCAGGCCAGCCTGCGCGCGCTCGCCGGGCTGCTCTCCGGCGGCGGCAAGATCACGATCGAAGGCCACACCGACAGCCAGGGCGCCGACGACGCCAATCGCGCGCTGTCGCAGCGCCGCGCCGACGCGGTGCGCCGCGTGCTCGAGGAGGCCGGCGTGGCCGGCAGCCGCCTGCGTGCCACCGGCAAGGGCGAATCCACCCCCGTCGCCGACAACGCCAGCGCGGCCGGCCGCGCACTCAACCGGCGCGTCGAGATCATCGTTAATTGAAGGAAATTCAATTACTTGCCGGGCTTCTCAAAGCCTTAACATTCACTAAGTAGTTGAATCCAAAGGCCCTGGCCCGGGGCCGGCCAAGCCCCCGCTCGTCGGGGGCTTTTCCTTTTCCGATCAACGGCTTGCCCCGAGGCTTGCAGCCCCGTTTTGGGGGGCGTAGGTTCAAAGCCCGGGTGGCGCGATGCCCCCGGGTAACCGAGCCAGGCCGATGAAAGCAGACCTCGCCCCCGCCGATTGCGCAGCCTCCCGAACGGAAGCGGGCGCGTCGTGTGGAGGCGCCGCCCGCGAAAGCGACCTGACCTTTGTCTCAATCCGCCACGCCCTGGTCCCCATCGGCCGGGGCGTTCGCGTTTCTGGAGGAGGTCATTCCGATGTTTGAAGGGCAACCGCAACACGATCTCGATGCGCTGATGAAGAGCGACCCGGAATTCCGGCAGCTCTACCACCGCCATCGCGAACTCGACAAGCAGGTGCTGGACGCCGAACTGGGCGTGCTCCCGATCGACGACACCACCCTTGCGCGCATGAAGAAGGAAAAGTTGAACGCGAAGGACCGCCTGACCCGCATGTTCGACCAGCGCAGGCACTGAGTTCCCGCTGCGGCGGCGGCGGCCCACCTCGTCGGGTCGCCGCCGCCCGCACTTTCCCGGCCCCGCCACGGGTGCCGGCGCGGCCGGGGCCGCTGCTAGAATCGGGAATCCGCCCCAGCGCCCGGTTTGATCCCATGACGGCCCACCAGAACGTCCTCGAGCTCATCGGCAACACGCCGATGGTGAAGGCCCAGCACCTCGACACCGGCCTTTGCGAGCTCTACCTCAAGCTCGAGTGCATGAACCCCGGCGGCTCCATCAAGGACCGCATCGGCCTGAAGATGATCGAGGCCGCCGAAGCCCGCGGCGACCTCAAGCCCGGCGCCACCATCGTCGAAGGCACCGCCGGCAACACCGGCATCGGCCTGGCCCTGGTGGCCCAGCAGAAGGGCTACAAGCTGCTGCTGGTGGTCCCGGACAAGATGAGCCGGGAAAAGATCTTCAACCTGCGCGCCATGGGCGCCGAGGTCGTGCTGACCCGCTCGGACGTGGCCAAGGGCCACCCCGACTACTACCAGGACATGGCCGCGCGCATCGCCCGCGAAACCCCGGGCGCGTATTTCATCAACCAGTTCGGCAACCCCGACAATCCGGCCGCGCACGAGCAGGGCACCGGCCCCGAGATCTGGGCGCAGATGGACCAGGACATGGACGCCATCGTCTTCGGCTGCGGCAGCTCGGGCACCATGACCGGCCTGTCGCGCTTCTTCGCCAAGGCCGCGCCGCACGTGGAGCTGGTGCTGGCCGACCCGGTCGGTTCCATCCTCACCCAGTACATCAACGAAGGCGTGCTCAGCACCAAGTCGGGCAGCTGGATGGTGGAAGGCATCGGCGAGGACTTCCTGCCCGACATCTCCGACTTCAGCCGCGTCAAGAAGGCCTACGCCATCTCCGACAAGGAAAGTTTCCTGGCCGGCCGCGAGCTGCTGGTGAAGGAAGGCGTGCTCGGCGGCAGCTCCAGCGGCACGCTGCTGGCCGCGGCGCTGAAGTACTGCAAGGAACAGACCACGCCCAAGAAGGTGGTGGTGTTCGTCTGCGACACCGGCAACAAGTACCTGTCGAAGATGTACAACGACTACTGGATGCTCGACAACGGCTTCATCGAGCGCCCGCAGCACGGCGACCTGCGCGACCTGATCCTCCGCCCCTACGCCCAGCGCGACACCGTGGTGGTGGGCCCGAACGACACCCTGCACGTCGCCTACCAGCGCATGAAGATGTACGACGTCTCGCAGCTGCCGGTGATGGACGGCGAGAAGATCGTCGGCATCGTCGATGAATCCGACGTGCTGCTGCACGTGTACGGCAACGAGGCGCGGTTCCGGGACAGCGTGGCCAGCGCCATGGTCAGCCAGCTCAACGTGCTGGAAGTGACCTCGCCGATGGAATCGCTGCTGCCGGTGTTCGAGCGCGGCCAGGTGGCCATCGTCATGGACGGTCCGAAGTTCCTGGGCCTGATCACCCGCATCGACCTGCTCAACTACCTGCGCCGCCGGGTGCAGTGAACCCAAGGAATCCCGCATGAGCGCTTCGTCCCGCCACCGCCCCGGCACCCTCGCCATCCACGCCGGCCAGTCGCCCGACCCGTCCACCGGGGCGGTGATGACGCCGATCTACGCCACCTCCACCTACGTGCAGGAAAGCCCGGGCGTGCACCAGGGCTACGAGTACTCGCGCAGCCACAACCCCACGCGCTTCGCCTACGAGCGCTGCGTGGCGGCGCTGGAAGGCGGCACCCGCGGCTTCGCCTTCGCCTCGGGCCTGGCGGCCACGTCGACCATCCTCGAGCTGCTCGACAGCGGCAGCCACGTGCTGTGCATGGACGACGTCTACGGCGGCACCTACCGCCTGTTCGAGCGCGTGCGCCGCCGCAGCGCCGGCCTCGACTTCAGCTTCGTGGACCTGTCCGACGACGCCGCCTTCGACGCCGCCGTGCAGCCGAACACGAAGATGCTGTGGATCGAAACGCCCACCAACCCCACGCTCAAGCTGGTGGACATCGCCGCCGTCGCCGCCAAGGCGCGGGCGCGCGGGCTCATCGTCGTGGTGGACAACACCTTCTGCTCGCCCATGCTGCAGAAGCCGCTGGACCTGGGCGCGCACATCGTCATGCACTCGGCCACCAAGTACCTCAACGGCCACTCCGACATCGTCGGTGGCATGGCCGTGGTCGGCGACGACGCCGAGCTGGCCGAGAAGATGGCCTTCCTGCAGAACGCCATCGGCGGCGTGCAGGGCCCGTTCGACAGCTTCCTGGCGCTGCGCGGCCTCAAGACCCTGCACCTGCGCATGAAGGCGCACTGCGAAAACGCGCAGGTGATCGCCGAGTGGCTGGAAAAGCACCCGAAGGTCGAGCGCGTGGCCTACCCGGGGCTGAAGTCGCACCCGCAGCACGCGCTGGCCTCGCGCCAGATGGCGGGCTACGGCGGCATGGTGAGCGTGTGGCTCAAGGGTGGCTTCGATGCCGCCAAGGGTTTCATGGAGAAGCTCGAGCTGTTCGCCTGCGCCGAATCCCTGGGCGGCGTCGAGAGCCTGGCCAACCACCCGGCCGTGATGACCCACGCCTCGGTGCCGGCCGAACGCCGCGCCGCGCTGGGCGTCACCGACAACCTGGTGCGCCTGAGCGTGGGCGTCGAGGACGTGGCTGACCTGCTGGCCGAACTCGAGGCGGCGCTGGCCTGAATGGCCCGCCGCGCAGCCCGGGGCTTGGACGCGTGAACGCCGCGCCGCGCGCCGTGATCGTGCTGGGCATGCACCGTGCCGGCACGTCGGCGCTGGCCGGCGCGCTGGACGCGCTGGGCCTGCCGCTGGGCCGGCGCCTGGTGCCGGCCGAGGCCGACAACCCCGCCGGTTATTTCGAAAACGCCGACGCCGTGCAGGCGCAGGAACGCCTGCTGCTCGCCCTGGGCCGCGGCTGGGACGACCTGCGCCCGCTGCCGGAAGGCTGGCTCGACAGCGAACCGGCGCTGGCCGCCGAAGCCGAGTTGGCGGCGTGGATCCAGGCTGATTTCGCCGGCCAGGCGCTGTGGGCCTTCAAGGACCCGCGCACCTGCCGCCTGCTGCCGCTGTGGCGCCGCCTGCTGGCGCGCCTGGGCATCGAGCCGGTGTTCGTGCTGAGCCTGCGCTCCCCGGACGAAGTGGCGCGTTCGCTGCAGGCCCGCGACGGCCTGCCGGCCTGGTACGCGCGCCTGCTCTGGGCCCAGCACCTGGTGCTGGCCGAACGCGACAGCCGCGGCGCCACCCGCGCCGCCGTGGCCTTCACCGACCTGCTGGACGCGCCGGTGCCCACGCTCGAGTCCCTGGCCGCGCGCCTGGGCCTGGCCTGGCCC
>DNNT01000204.1 GCA_003497545.1 Arenimonas sp.
CAGCGAGAATGGCTTTGGCAAGCGCACCGCGGTGTCGGAGTTCCCGCGCAAGGGCCGCGGCACCCAGGGCGTCATCGCCATGCAGGTCAGCGAGCGCAACGGCGAGCTGGTGGGCGCCATCCAGCTCACCGAAGAACACGAGATCCTGCTGATTTCCGACCAGGGCACCCTGGTGCGCACCCGCGCCGCCGAAGTGAGCCAGGTCGGCCGCAACACCCAGGGCGTCACCCTGATGCGCGTGGCCGAAGACGAGAAGCTGATCGCGGTCGAGCGCGTGGACGTGCTCGAGGCGGACGCCGAGGGCGACGAAGCGGCCCCGACGGAGCCGTCACAGCCGCAGCCGGAAGCTTGAACCCGGGCGGGCCGCGCGGAACCTTCCGCGCGGCCTGTACCCTAAGCGCGGTGACCTTCCGGAGGACCTGATGCCCGCCACCCGTTCCCGCACGGCCCTGCTAGCCGCGACCCTCTGGCTGGCCGCCGCCACGGCGGCCCTGGCCGAACCGCCGGCCGCCGCCGCGCGCTCCACCGACGCCGCCACCATCGCCGCCGCCCGCGACAAGGTGCTGCCGGTGGTGGTGAGCATCCTCAACGTGCGCGAGGACTTCCAGCAGGGCGAACCGGTGCTCAGCGTGTCCTCGGGCAGCGGCACGGTGGTGTCGGCCCAGGGCCACGTGGCCACGAATGCCCACGTCACCCAGAAGGGCAAGAGCTTCCGCGTGGTGTTCGCCGACGGCCGCGAGCTGCCGGCGCGCCTGGTCGGCACCGACACGCTGTCCGACCTGGCCGTGCTGCAGGTGCTGCCGCCCAAGCCCGAAACCTTCGCCTACGCCGAATTCGCCGACACCCTCGAGCTCAACCCCGGCGACACCGTGCTGGCCATGGGCGCGCCCTGGGGCCTGTCGAACTCCATGAGCGCGGGCGTGGTGAACAACCCGCGCCGCCTGCTGGTGTCGCTGTTCGACGACGAGGCCGATTACGAAGACCGCCTCGGCGCCGACGAACCCACCGGCCGCTACTACGCCTGGATCCAGCACGACGCCGCCATCGCACCGGGCAATTCCGGCGGCCCGCTGGTGGACCTGGCCGGCCGCATCGTCGGCGTGAACACGCGCGGCATGATCTTCGGCGGCGACCTGGCCTTCGCCATCCCCGGCCCCGACGCCGGCGACGTGGTGCGCGCGCTGATCGCCGACGGCCGCATCGTGCGTTCGCACCTGGGCCTGCGCCTGCGTTCGCTCAAGGGCACCGGGCTGGACGAGGGCGTGCTGGTGAACGCCGTCGAGCGCGGCTCGGTGGCCGAAAAGGCCGGCCTGCGCGCCGTCGGTTCGGTCATCCGCTTCGATGGCTTCATCGCCGCCTATACCGACCAGAAGGAAGNNCCAGCCGGTGGACGTGCCGGCGCTGCAGCGGCGCATCGCCGAGCTGCCGGTGGGCGCTTCGCTCACGCTCGAGGTGGCCCACGAAGGCCGGCGCCGCGAAGTGCGCCTGCAGACGGTCGCCCAGCCCGAAGACCGCGGCGAGGAGCGCGCCTTCGCGCCCTTCGGCGCTTCGCTGGCCGAACTCACGCCGGCCATGGGCCGCCGCCGCAACCTCGAGGCCACCGAGGGCCTGCTGGTCACCGGCCTGCGCCCGGGTGGCCCGGCGGCCATCGCGCGCCCGGGCCTGCGGCCTGGCGACGTGATCGACCGCATCAACGGCCAGCCGGTGGCCGACCACGCCGCGCTCGAGGCCGTCGCTGGCCAGCCGCCGGCGGACGGCAAGCCGCTGGTGGTCGAGTTCCAGCGCCAGGCCGAGCGCCGCGTTGCCCTGCTGGCGCCCATCCACGGCGACAAGCTGCGCACGCCGCTGCCCGAGATCGGCAAGGCCTGGGCTGGCGTCGAAGTGCAGCCGGTCACCGCCACGCTGGCGCGCGACCTGGGCCTGCCGGCGTCCGGCTTCCGCATCACCCGCGTCTATCCGGGCAGCCCGCTGGCGGCCGGTGGCGCCCGCGTGGGCGACCTGCTGTCGGCGGTCGAAGGCGTGGCCCTGCGCGCCGCCAACGAAGATTCCGACGATGGTTTCCACCAGCGCGTGCGCGACCTGGCCATCGGCGCCAAGGTGCGCTTCGACGGCTTCCGCGACGGCAAGGCGCGATCGTTCGACGTGACGCTGGCCGAATCACCGGCCAACACCTCGGCGCTGCGCACGCTGGCGCTCACCCGCCTGCGCGCCCAGACCCGCGAGATGGGCTTCTACGACCGCGCCGCGCGCCGCCTGCCGGCCTCGCAGCAGGGCGTGGTGGTGGNNGGCCCCGCCGGCCTGGCCCACCTGCAGGGCGGCGACGTGATCGTGCGCCTGGGCGAGCAGGAGGTGCGCGACCTCGCCGGCCTGCAGGCCGCGCTCGACGCCGCGCTGGCCAAGGGCAACGGCCGGGTCATCCCGGTGCAGGTGCTGCGCGGCCAGGAAACGCGCATCCTCTACCTCGAACGCTACTGGCTCACGGAGACGCCATGACTTTCGCCCGCCGCCTCGTCCTCGCCCTGGCCCTGGCCGCCGTGCCGGCGCTGTCCGCCGCGCACCCCGACGAGTTCGAGGACTACCGCGCCATCTACGCCATGTTGGCCGAGCGCCACGCCGACGCCATCGTGACGGTGAAGTTCGTGATGTCGGTGACCAACTCCGGCAACGAGCAGCGCATCGAAGACCGCACCCAGGCGGTGCTGGTGAGCGAAGACGGCCTGCTGCTGGTGCCCGAGCGCACCATCAGCCTCGACCTGGGCACGCTGGGCAACCGCACGCCGGGCCAGGCCTCGCCGGTGGCCAAGTCCAGCGACTTCCGCGTGCGCCTGGCGGGCAGCGAGGAATGGCTGCCGGCCGACCTGGTCACCCGCGACGGCGAACTGGGCCTGGCCTGGCTGCGCGTGCGCGACCCGGCCGGCAAGCTGCCGTTCGTGGACCTGTCGCAGGGCACCAAGGCCGAGCCGGGCATGGCCTTCTTCTCGGTGCTGCGCACCTCGGACGAGTGGGGCGGGGTGCCGGTGTTCCGCCCGGGCCTGGTGCTGGGCGAAACCCACACGCCCACCTTCCGCCTGCTGGTGGATGGCGTGCCGGGCCTGGCCTTCTCGCACGAGGGCGAGCCCATGGGCTACGTGGACGTGGACCTGGCGTCGATGATGCGTTCGCGCAACACCGGCGTGGGCATGGACATGGCCGACCTGGTGCTGCGCATGACGCCCATCGACAAGGTCGCCGCCGCCACCGCCCAGGCCGCGAAACTGCCGGTCGCCGGCGAGGGCTGAATTCCGCGCGGCGACCTATACTGCTCCCGTCCCCCGGGAGCCTGGCCATGGTCGTGACGTCCGTCCTCCGCCGCGCGGCGGTACTGTTTTCGCTGGCGCTGTTGCTTGCCGTTTCCACGGCCTGCCAGCGCGACGCCAACCAGGTACCCGAACTGCAGGGCGCCACGCCGGTGGATGCCCGGCCCGCCATCGAAGGCTTCGCGCTCGAGGGCGCCGGCCACGGCCGCCACGACGGCCAGGTGGCGATCGAACTGCGCTTCACCCAGCCGCTGGCGGCCAGCCAGGCCTTCGACGAACTGATCGCCGTCACCGCCGCCAACGACGCGCCGGTCACCGGCAGCTGGGTGCTCGACGACAGCGCGAAGGTGCTGCGTTTCCCCTACGTCGAAGCCAGCCGCGATTACACCGTGGTGCTGCGCGCCGGGCTTTCGGCGGCGGACGGCAAGACGCTGGGCCGCGAAGAGCGCCGCACCGTGAACACCGGCCCGGTCGAACCCGCGGTGGGCTTCGCCTCGCAGGGCAGCGTTCTGCCGGCGCGCGACACCCGCGGCCTGCCGGTGGTGTCGGTGAACGTGGGCGAGGTGGACGTCGAATTCCTGCGCGTGCGCGACGCCGAGGTGGCGAACTTCTTCGTCAGCTACCAGCGCGGCGGCCGCCGCGGCGGCTGGGACCTGGGCGACAGCCCCTGGCAGGACCGCGTGGCNNCCCGCGTGGCCGAACCCGTCTACCTCAACCGCTTCGTGCTCGGCGGCGCCGAGAACGAGCGCCGGCTCACCTACCTGCCGGTGCAGAACATCGCCGAGCTGCAGGCGCCGGGCGTGTATTTCGCGCTGATGCGGCGCGTGGGCAGCTACAACGAGGACTACGACACCGCCATCTTCTTCGTCAGCGACATCGGCCTGCACCTGCGCGCCTACGGCGAACAGGTGTTCGTGCACACGGCCTCGCTGCAGTCGGGCGCGCCGCTGGGCGACGTGGCGCTGGAAGTGCTCGACCGCGGCGGTGAAGTGGTGGCCAGGGCCGCCACCGACGGCAGCGGCAACGCTCTGGTGGCCTACGCGCTCGACGCCAGCCACGTGCTGGTCGCGCGCAGCGGCAATGACGTGTCCGTGCTGCCCTTCAACCAGCCGGCGCTGGACCTGTCGGAATTTGCGGTGGCCGGGCGCGCCCAGGCCTGGTTCGACGTGTTCGCCTGGTCGGGCCGCGACCTCTACCGCCCGGGAGAAACCCTGCGCGTGTCGGCGCTGATGCGCGACCACGACGGCCGCGCGGTGAAGCCGCAGCCGCTGTTCCTGGGCCTGAAGCAGCCCGACGGCAAGGTCTACCTGGAAACCCGCCTCGACCCGCGCGAGGGCGGTTATTACGAATGGACCCAGGCGCTGCCGCCGGAGGCGCCCACCGGCCGCTGGCAGGTGGAGTTCCGCACCGCGCCGGGCGCCGGCGAGGTGGTGCAGGGCTTTTCGCTGCGCATCGAGGAATTCCTGCCCGAGCGCATGAAGCTGCAGCTCGATGCGGCGCAGCCCACGCTGGCGCCGGGCGAGGCGCTGAAGCTGCAGGTCGAGGCTGCCTATCTCTACGGCGCGCCCGCGGCCGGCAACCGATTCACCGCGCGGCTGGCGGTGAGCCCTGAACTGCATCCGGTTGAATCCTTGCCCGACCATCACTTCGGCGACCCGACGATGGGCCTGCCCAAGGACGCCAAGGACGCGCTCGACCAGGCGCTCGACGCCCAGGGCAAACTCGAAGCCACGCTCGCGCTGCCGGAAGAGGCCGCCAAGCCCGGCGCACCCGTGGCCGTGGTGGTCAGCGGCAGCGTGTACGAAAGCGGCGGCCGCCCNNCGTGACGCGCAGCCTCACGCGCACGCTCTGGCCGGCGCCGCAGCTGGTGGGCGTGCGCCCGCTGTTCGACCCGGCCGAAGGCGCGCCGGCCAACGGCAACGCCGGCTTCGAAATCCTGCGCAGCGACGCCGCCGGCAAGCTCTACGCCGCCAGTGGGCTGAAGGTGAGCCTGGTACGCGAGATCCGCGACTACCACTGGCGCCGGGACGACAGCGGCTGGGCCTTCGACTTCACCGCCCGCCACGAAACCGTGGAAACCCGGGAACTGTCCGTGCGCGCGGACGGCGGCACGCGGGTGGATTTCCCGGTGGAGTGGGGCGAATACCGGCTGGAAGTTCTCGACCCCGCCACCGGCCTGCTCACGCGCCTGCCTTTCGTGGCCGGCTGGAGCTGGGACAACCAGAACCGCGGCCTCGACGCGCGCCCCGACAAGGTCAAGCTGGCCTTCGACAAGACCGCTTATCGCGCCGGCGACCGCCTGGTGGTGACGGTGACGCCGCCGCAGCCCGGCCCCGGCATCCTGCTGGTTGAAAGCGACCGCCTGCTGCACGTGCAGCCGCTGGAGGCCAAGCCCGGCGCCAGCTACGAACTAGAAGTCACGCCCGACTGGGAGCGCCACGACGTGTACGTGACCGCGCTGGTGCTGCGCGGTGGTTCGGCGGTGGAGAAGGTCACGCCGGCGCGCGCCGTGGGCGTGGCGCACGTGCCGATGGACCGCGGCGACCGCCGCGTCGAGGTCACGCTCGAGGCGCCTGCGAAGGCGCTGCCGGGCCAGGCGCTGCCCGTGCGCATCGCCGCGCCGGCGCTCGCGGGCAAGACCGCCTGGGCCACGGTGTCGGCGGTGGACCTGGGCATCCTCAACATCACGCGTTTCCCGGTGCCCGATGCCGGCGCGCATTTCTTCGCCCAGCGCCGCCTGGGCGTGGACGCCTACGACCTGTACGGCCGCGTGATCGAAAGTTTCGCCGGCGAAACCGCCACGCTGCGCTTCGGCGGCGACCTGGCCCTGCCGGCGCTGCCGCAGGCGCGCCGCCCGACGGCGCGCGTGCAGACGGTGGACCTGTTCGCCGGCCCGGTGACGCTCGACGCCAAGGGCAATGCGACCGCGGCCGTGGACGTGCCCGACTTCAACGGCACGCTGCGCGTGTCCGCGCTGGTGTTCGGCGAAGACGTGTACGGCCAGGCCAGCGCCGAAAGCGTGCTGCGCGCGCCCGTGCTGGCCGAGCTCAGCGCGCCGCGCGTGCTGGCGCCGGGCGACCGCAGCACGGTCACGGTGGACCTGCAGAACTTCACCGGCAAGCCGGGCGAGTTCACCGTCAACCTCGACACCACCGGCCCGATCGCGGTGGCGTCCGGCAAACGCATGGTCGCGCTGGCGCCCGAGGAAAAAGCCACGCTGGCCTTCGCGCTCAGTGGCACCGAAGGTTTCGGCACCGGCGAGCTGCGCCTGCGCGTGGACGGCGGCGGCCATGCGGTCGACCGCCGCTTCGAACTGCCGGTGCGGCCGGCCTGGGGCAGCGTGGTGCGCAGCCAGGCGCAGTCGGTGGCCCCGGGCGGCACGCTGTCGCTGGGCAGCGAACTGGCCGCCGGGCTGATGCCGGGCACGGTGCAGGCGCGGCTCACGCTTACCGCGCAGCCGCCCATCCCGTTCGCGCAGGCGCTGCAGGACCTGCTCGACTATCCCTACGGCTGCGTCGAACAAACGACCACCCGCGGCCACGCGGCGCTGCTGCTGGACGCGAAATCCGCCGCCAGCCTCGGCTTCACCGGCCTGGGCGAAGACGCGCGCCGACGCAGGCTGGAGGCCACGTTCAGCCGCCTCGCCGCGCTGCAGGCGGCCAACGGTCACTTCTCGATGTGGGGCGGCGGCGACACCGCGCCCATCCTGACGCCGGCCATCGCCGAGTTCCTGCTGGCCGCGCGCGAGGGCGGCTTCGCGGTGCCCGAGGCCATGCTGCAGAAGGCGCTCGAGCGCCTCAACGAGGACTTGCTCACGGGCGGCCTCCCGTTCTACGCCTACGACGCTTCCGAGCACCTGCGCCTGGCCTACCAGGCCCACGCCGGCTACGTGCTCGCCAAGCTCAACCGCGCCCCGCTGGGCACGCTGCGCGCGTTGCACGACAACCAGCGCGGCAATGCGCTCACCGGCCTGCCGCTGGCGCACCTGGGCCTGGCGCTGGCGCTGCAGGGCGACGCCGCGCGCGCCGAAGTGGCGCTGAAGGAAGC
>DNNT01000141.1 GCA_003497545.1 Arenimonas sp.
ATGGCATGGCTCGTGCCGCACCCGGGTTGGTTGCTTGAGGCCTGCGGTGACGCAGGTCCCAGAGGAATGACTGTCCACGACAGAACCCGGCTTAGCGGCCGGCTCCGCCACTTCCTCTCCCTTTTGCGCAGTCGGCCCCGCCCCGGGGCCCGGCCGGGCCGCGCCCGGCGCCGGCCGGCCAGCGCCCCGGGCTTTGGGATGTGTTTCACGCTTCCGGATCAAATCCATGTGAAACAAGACTTGCCGAATGGTTCTTAAACAAGACTCTCAAGTATCGCGCAAGGTCTTGATCCACTTAGCGAATTTCCCCTGATTTTGTCCTTGACACCCCATAGGGGCAGGTCTAACGTGGACATCAGAGGGAAATCCGGGTTTTTCGTGGGTTTGGGTGGATAAGGACTGATCCGTAGCGATGTTCCAGGGCGAAACCGCGATCACGATCGACGACAAGGGCCGGCTGGCGATCCCAACCGCCGTCCGCGACGTCGTGGCGCGCGCCGGGAACCGCCTGGTCGTCACCTACAACCCCTACGAAACCGGCTGCCTGTGGCTGTACCCGGAAGCGGCGTGGGAAACCGTGCGCGACCAGGTGATGGCCATGCCCAACGTCAAGAAGGTCGTGCGCAACCTGCAGCTGAAGCTGGTGGGCTCCGCCACGATCGTCGAGCCCGACGGCAATGGCCGCGTGACGCTGCCGGCCAGCCACCGCCACGCCGCGGGCCTCGAGAAGAAAGCCGTGCTGCTCGGCATGGGCGGCAAGTTCGAATTGTGGAGCGAGCAGGCGCACCTCGCGCAGATCCGTCAGACCATCGGGGAAGACGAGATCAGCGAGGACATGCTCGACCTCAGGCTGTGACGGGCGTGGCCGGGATGCGGGAACAGTCGCAGCCCAGCCATCTCCCGGTGATGTACGCCCAGGTGCTGGAAGGCCTGCGCGTGCTGGGGAATGGCAGGTACCTCGATGGCACCTTCGGTCGCGGCGGCCATGCGCGCGGGGTGCTCGACCGGCTGGGGCCGGATGGACGGCTGTTGGTGATGGACAAGGACCCGGAAGCGATCGCCACCGCCCACGCGCTTTTCGGCGCGGACGGGCGCGTCGCCGTCTACCGCGGCTCCTTCGCCGACCTCGCCAGCTGGGAAGAAACCGCGCCGGGGCTGGATGGCGTGCTGTTCGACCTCGGCGTGTCCTCGCCCCAGCTCGACGTCGCCGAGCGCGGCTTCAGCTTCGGCAAGGACGGCCCGCTGGACATGCGCATGGACCCGGACTCGGGCGAAAGCGCCGCCAACTGGCTGGCCCGCGCCGACGAGCGCGAGATCGCCGACGTGCTGTGGACCTACGGCGAGGAAAAGCTCAGCCGCAAGATCGCCCGCACCATCGTCGCGCGCCGCGACGAAACGCCGCTGCTGCGCACCGCCCAGCTGGCCGAGCTGATCGCTTCGGTCGTGGGCCGCGGCGACAGCAAGATCCACCCGGCCACCCGCAGCTTCCAGGCCATCCGCATCTTCATCAACCGCGAGCTCGAGGATCTCGAGCGCGGGCTCGACGCCGCGCTGGCGCGGCTCAAGCCCGGCGGCCGGCTGGCGGTGATCAGCTTCCATTCGCTGGAAGATCGCATCGTCAAGCAGTTCATCCAGCGCCACGCCAAGGCGCCCCCGGGCAACCGCCGCATGCCGGTGGAGGTGGCGTTCACGCCCGACCTGCGCGACCTCGGCGGTGCCATGCGCGCCACGCCGGAAGAAACCGCCCGCAACCCGCGCGCCCGCAGCGCCGTGCTGCGCGTGGCCGAGAAGCTGCCGGCGGGAGGCGCGGCATGAGCCTGCGCCATTTCCTGCTGCTGGTGCTCTCGGTGGCCGTCATCGCCAGCGCCATCGGCGTGGTCTGGTCGCGGCACCAGCACCGCCAGGCCTACATCGCGCTGAGCACGCTGGAAAACGAGCGCGACGAGCTCAACATCGAATTCGGCCGGCTGCAGCTCGAGCAGGCCACCTGGTCGGAGGCCAACCGCATCGAGCAGGTGGCCGGTACGCGCATCGGCATGAAGTTCCCGACCGACGAAGACATCGTGGTGCTGCAGCCATGAGCGCGCGCAGCAACTACAGCCCGCGCAACCGCCTGCTGGTGGTCGGTGGCATCCTGGGCGCCTGCTTCATCGTGCTGGTGGCGCGTGCCGCGCACCTGCAGGTGATCAGCGAGGAGTTCTACCAGCAGCAGGGCGACGCGCGTTTCCTGCGCGAAATCCCCATCGCCACTTCGCGCGGCATGATCACCGACCGCAACGGCGAGCCGCTGGCGGTGTCGTCGCCGGTGGAGTCGATCTGGGCCAACCCGAAGGAGCTGCTGCAGCACCCGGACCGCCTGCCGGCCCTGGCTTCGGCACTCAACATCCCACTCGACCTGCTCACCCGCCGCGTGTCCGAGCGCGCCGACAAGGAGTTCGTCTACCTCAAGCGCCACCTGAACCCGGACATCGCCGCCGGCATCACCGAGCTTGGTATCCCGGGCGTGTACGCGCAGCGCGAGTTCCGCCGCTTCTACCCGCACGGCGAGGTGATGGCGCACGTGCTGGGCTTCACCAACATCGACGACATCGGCCAGGAAGGCCTGGAGCTGGCCTTCAACGACTGGCTCACCGGCAAGGAAGGCAGCCAGCGCGTCATCCGCGACCGCCGCGGCCGCATCGTCGAAAACGTGGACCTGGTGGAGGCCGCCGAGCCGGGCAAGGACCTGGCGCTGTCCATCGACCGCCGCATCCAGTACCTGGCCTACCGCGAGCTCAAGGCCGCGCTGGTGGAAACCGGCGCCACCAGCGGCTCGGTGGTGGTGCTGGACGTGCCCACCGGCGAAGTGCTGGCCATGGTGAACCTGCCGTCCTACAACCCCAATTCGCGCGTCGGCGCCGACGCCGAGTCGCGCCGCAACCGCGCGGTCACCGACGTGGTCGAGCCGGGCTCGGTGATGAAGACGCTCACCATCGCGGCGGCGCTGGAAGCGGGCAAGTTCACCGCCGATTCGCTGGTCGAAACGGCGCCGGGCTACATCGGACTGCCGGGTGGCTACCAGGTCCGCGATTTCCGCAACTACGGCACGCTCACCGTCACCGGCATCCTGACCAAGAGCTCGAACGTCGGCGCCATCAAGGTGTCGAACGAGCTCACCGCCGAGCACCAGTACGACATGTACACGCGCTTCGGCCTGGGCCAGCGCAGCGGCAGTGGCTTCCCCGGCGAACTGGCTGGCGTGCTGCCGGCGCCGAATCGCTGGGGCCCGACCGAAAAGGCCACCATTTCCTACGGCTACGGCCTGTCGGTGACGCCGCTGCAGCTGGCGCGCGCCTACGCCGCCGTCGGCAACCAAGGTCGGCTGATGGAGCCGACCTTCGTGAAGGGTGGCGCGGGCGAGGGCACGCAGGTCGTCGACCCGGCCATCGCGAAGCAGCTGATGGGCATGCTCGAGACCGTGATCGGGCCCGAGGGCACCGCGCGCCGCGCGGCCGTGCTGGGCTACCGCGTGGCCGGCAAGACCGGCACCTCGCGCAAGGCCGCCGGCGGTGGTTACGCCGCCAAGCGCTACGCCGCGGTGTTCGTGGGCCTGGTGCCGGCCAGCCAGCCGCGTTTCGCCATGGCCGTGGTCATCCACGAGCCGCAGGGCCTGGAATACGGCGGCGGCGCGGTGTCGGCGCCGGTGTTCCACCGGGTCATGGACGGCGCGCTGCGCCTGATGGACGTGCCGCCGGACAACATCGAGCAGTGGTTTGCCGCCCAGGCCAAGGCCAAGGCGGCGACGCCGGTGGCAGTGGCGCCGGCCCCGCCCGCGACCGTTCCCGCGGGAGGTGCGCCGTGACCCGCGCCATGCCGCTGCACGCGCTGCTGCGCGGCATCGCCACGCCGCCGCCGGGTTTCGACCCGGTGGTCACGGGCCTGTCCGCCGACAGCCGCGCAC